>JBEKWK010000225.1:0-5897 GCA_049513175.1 FCB group bacterium | reverse complement strand
AATTAAAAGGAATATAATGAAAACATTAATTAAGTGCCTCCTTACACTAATATTAATTAGTCTGTTGATTAGCACACCTGCATTTGCTCAGGAAATACAGGTAACAGTTTCGGTTAACAGAGAACAACTTACCGAAGCGGCAAGGCGGGATGTAAGCTCTATGGCGAATGACCTGACTAATTATATTAACAACCAAAGATTCACAAATATTGAATGGAAGGGCAAGAAAATTCCCGTTGATTTGACAATCTACCTGAGTGGAGGAAGCAATAACCACTATACTGCAAAATTATTTATAATATCCCGCAGGTATCTTGATGGTCCCGATGCCGGGGAATCAATGACGATGAAAATGATAGACAATCAGTGGAATTTCGATTATTATCTTGGAGCCAACCTTACATATAATAATACCATATTCAATACCTTTACCAGTTTGATTAATTATTACATACTCCTTGCGATAGGTTATGACCAGGACACATACGGAGAGCTTGACGGAACGCCTGCTTTCGACTTGGCTAAAAGCATAGTCGAACTTGGTTCAAATAACAGTGCTGACGGTTATAAAACTTATGGGGAAACCGGAGAATTTACACGCTTTAATTTAGTGAATGAACTTACCGGTATGCAATACCAACCGTTGAGAAAAATATTCTTTTCTTATTATGTTGATGCACTCGATATTATGTCAACAGACCGAGGAAAAGGCATTGCCGCATTAGACAGCGTGATGACGGCAATGGCGACTTTTAAAAAAGATAAAATGACAGGACCCAGCGTAATGCTCCAGGCTTTTTTTGATACAAAGGCACAGGAACTGGGAACTTTATTCAACGGATATCCAAGAAGAGAACTTTTCGATTTTTTGCGTTTCCTTGACCCGACAAACTCTACAATATATAATGATTCTCAAGATGGGAAATATGGCGTCAGAGACCCGAACGCATCGCCCTTCAGGTAATCAATAGTTCGAAAAGTTTTTATAAAGTTCATAAAGTTTTTAAAGTCTGTAACACGAGATTTATATCGTAGTCTGTTTTCCCTCTCCTTTGGAGAGGGAAAAAGGGTGAGGTGAATAATCATTGACGTTAGATTTATCTGACGGATTGTTTTAAATTAGTTAGGAGTGTGAAATTAGGAATTAGTAATAAAATCTATAATTACTAACTTCTAAGAAAATTCCTAAAAAAATAATTCTTAATTAGTAATTAATTAAAACTCCTTATTCCTAATTCCACACTCCTAACTGCATTAATCCTTTTTCCATTCCGGCAGTCTTCCCGGAGTCCACGGTGCTCCGAGCTTATCTAATTCTTTATCCAAATCCTTAATATCAACTTCAACAATTTTTCTTAATTTATCGAGTACCGTAGTCAAATCATCGGAAGCAATTTTATAAGCATCTTTTTGTGTTTGCGTAGCATCCGTTGTAACTCCCCAAATACCCCAAACCACATAAGAAGCCCTGTCGGAAATAGACGGAGTCTGGTTTTCATTCCTGCTGGCTATGGAATTATTCCCGTTTAATGAATTACCTATATCAATTAAATCAAGTTCAATTTTTCTTGTTTTTTCGAGCAAATCTTTGGATGCTCCCTCCGTAGTCAGCAAAGCATTTTTAATGATTTTTATTCTGGATTTTGCATCGTCATTCACAGCGATAGTCCCGGAGACTGCCCTTTGGAGATTTGAAACTTTTTTCTGGAAATCTACAAAATCTTTTCTGTCTTTAGTTGGCAGGGAAGTATTATTCAATACCTTAGTATTAAATTCCATTGGCTCTGTCAATTGTGTTATTTCCCCGTCAATACTTTTTGCAACTGAGACTTTATATTTTCCCGGCAGTACAGGCATACCGGAATTTTTATTAATTTCAGTCGCTGCATTTACAGGAAACGGCGACGGATAGCATAAATCCCAATTCATTCGGTTTATTCCCGCTTTTGCAGGTGTAGTCAATCTTCTGACAACAAAACCTGTTTCATCGGTAATTGTAAAAATTAAGTAAGGAGCTTCTTCAATATCTTCTTTGTATAAATCCATCAATTTTGGATATTGAATTGTAGTTTTATCTTTTTCCGCTTTAGCTTCATTTTCTTTTCTTACATCTTTTTTAGACTTGTAGGATTCTTTGAGATAATATGTAAATATTGCTCCGAAAGGCGGATTGCTGGCTCTAAAGAATGGTTCACCCATATCATATTTTACTTTTGAATCATCAGGAATATACATTAACGCATCCTTAATAGGAAATACATGAATTTCTTTTTCCAAAGCTTCGGGCTTGATTTCTCTCAAGGGAGTATAATCATCGAGAACATAAATTCCTCTACCGAATGTAGCAATAGCCAGGTCGCTTTCACGCTTTTGAATCACCAAATCCCTTACTGCAATTGGGGGAAAATCACCTTTGAGTTGAACCCACTTTTTGCCTCCGTCAATTGTAAAATATAAACCAAATTCAGTACCAACAAAGAGCAAATCCGGATTGACAAAATCTTCGGTTATAGTATAAACTGCCCCCTCTTCAGGTAAATTGCCGGTAATTGATGTCCAGCTTGCACCTTTATCATTACTTTTCAAAACATAGGGTTTGAAATCATTGTTTTTATGATTATCAAAAGTTGCATAAACAGTGTTTTCATTTAGATTTGATGCAAAGACACAGCTTACATAAGTGGTTTCTGGAACACCGGTGAAAGTTTCGATTTTTCTCCATGACTGACCTGCATTTTCAGTTACCTGGATTAAGCCGTCGTCAGTGCCGATATAAATTAAATCCTCTTTCACGGGAGATTCAGTCATAGAAATTATGTTCCCATATAAAGAGGTAGACCCATTTTTTGAAATAGCTTCAGGGTCCCAAACTTTATCCATAACTTTTAACTGGTTCCTGTCAATTTGCCTCGTCAAATCTGGGCTGATTGCCTTCCATGTATTACCCCTGTCATCGCTTCTATATAATCTATTAGCCGCAAAATATAATCTCGTATTTGAATGAGGACTGATTAGAAGCGGCGTATCCCAATTCCAGCGGACTTCTTCACCTTTTTCAGGTTGTGGCTGAATATAAATAGCTTCACCGCTTTTCCTGTCATAACGAACCAAGCCGCCATACTGCGATTCACCATATACAATATTCGGGTCTTTAGGGTCAACCTGCGGTTTATATCCGTCTCCCCCAACTACCAAAAACCATTCTTCATTAGAAATACCGCCTGAACTGATTGTTCTTGCAGGGGCACCCCATGAAGCATTATCCTGAGTTCCGCCGTAAACATAATAAAACGGTTCAGAATTATCAACGGCTACGCGATAAAATTGTGTAACAGGAAGATTATCAAAATGTCTCCAATTTTGACCACCGTCATAGCTTTCGTAAACACCGCCATCTCCCCCTACCAACATATAATTTGTATTGTTAGGATCAATCCAAATAGCATGATCATCCACATGACGATGCTTATTCCCTAAATGTCTGAATGTTTTGCCGCCGTCTTCCGTTACCTGCAAATATGTATCGAGAATGTAAACAATATCATCATCTTTCGGATCGCAAACAAGTTCCTCATAATACTGGGCGCTTACAGTTGCATAACTGCTCCTTTTCTCCCATGATGCTCCCCTATCGGTTGAACGGAACAATCCTCCTTTATCTTCTGAAGCTTCAATAATAGCATAAACAATATCAGGATTGACAGGCGAAACTGCTAAGCCAATTCTGCCGATGTCACCTCCCGGGATGCCATTAGTAAGCTTATTCCAGGTTTTTCCGGCATCAGTTGACTTATAAATTGCACCTTCGGGACCACCGTCTATTAATGTCCATACATGTCGGCGACGCTGATAAGATGAAGCATAGAGGACATCGGAATTTGAAGGGTCCATCGCAATATCTGACACTCCAGTGTTATCACTTATTGTTAGAACTTTTTCCCAATTCTTTCCGCCATCAGTAGTTTTATATAATCCCCTATCACCACCGGGTCCCCACAGAGGACCTTGTGCGGCAACATAAACTACTTCTGAATTTCTTGAGTCAATCACTATTTTTCCTATATGCTCGGATTTCTTCAATCCCATCTGAGTCCAGGTCTTTCCGTCATCGTTTGATTTATAAATACCATCGCCATAGGATACACTTCTCTGGCTGTTATTCTCGCCGGTTCCAACCCAAACTACATGGGGATTATTCGGGTCGAGAGCGAGGCATCCAATGGAAAAAGATTTTTGTCCGTCGAATATCGGTGCAAAAGAAATACCCGCATTAGTGGTTTTCCATACACCACCGCAAGCAACGGCAACATAAAATGTACTTTTCATTTTTGGATTAACGGCAAAATCAACAACCCGCCCTGAGGTTAAACCGGGACCTATCAGACGAGGTTTCAAGCCGCTGAAGTTAGCTGTCGACATCTTGTCGGTAGTATCTTTTGTATCGGTTTTTTTAGATTTAGAATATGTCGAAACAGGGATTAATAATAAAATTGCAAAGAAAAAAATCACTATGGTTTTCATATATTCATTCCGAAAAGTTGGAAAATTATTTTAAAATATATTATCTTTACAAAATAATTAAAATACAGTTAATTTTATATTAAAAATTTATATTATTTATTGAAATTTATGAAAATGTTGTATTCTGTATTCATTTTGGTACTAATTAATTCAATGCTTGTTTATTCAAATTTTGCATCGACAAATGAAGATAGCATTATCATTGACAGCGACATGACATTCGAGCAGGCTGTTGCAAATAGTCCCGCTCCTAAAGCAGTGTTGGATTCTTTATGTCTAATTGATGTCAAATATTATTCCTTCGATGGCAAAATTCATAAAGGACAGCTTGTAATACATAAAGCTGTTAAAAAGGATATTGTTGAAATTTTCGATTTGATTTTTAAAGAGAAATTTCCAATCGGCAAGGCAATACCTATTGTAAAATACAAATGGTCAGATGATGCCTCTATGGAAGATAATAATACTTCATCATTTAATTATAGATTCATTGCAGGAACAAAAAGAATTTCAAATCATTCTTATGGTAAAGCAATTGATATTAATCCATTCAAAAACCCTGTAATTCACAATGACGGCAGTATTTCGCCGAAGGGTGCAAAGTACGACACAAGCAAACCGGGAACTTTTTCAGTAAAAAATGTCATAGTGCAGGAATTTTTGAAACGGGGATGGCGCTGGGGCAGAAACTTTTCAGAATATAAAGACAACCACCATTTTGATAAACCGTGAGGGGATTTTAGATTTAGAATGTAGATTTTAGATTGAAATAATTGATTAAAGTATTTTCTATTTATCTTTATAATCAATATAAACTTCGATTTCATTACTTCTCATACTATCTATGGAATAAAAGTGATTTTTGTAATAATCATGATAATAAATACAAAAATTATATTTACCCGATAGATCACTTCCCAAATCTTGCAAACATTTACTTTTAACTAGTTTTTCAAAATTTAATTTAAAATTTAAATCTATAATTTCTCCAGGGCTTATGCCTATATATTCACTCGAGTTTAGTCCACCAGGATTAAATACATGTCCAAGACAATGACTAGTATGATGTTGATGTAAATAATCATCAAAAAGCAATAACCATAAATCATCTGGTTTCAAAAAAAGATAATTAGGATTATAATAGAAATAAAATGATTCAGTTCCTATATTAGTAATTTTACCTATAAACTTTATTGTGTCCTCTTGTATATAATGAGTCTTATCTGTACTTAACTCAAATTTATATAGAAAGGGTGCATGCTGACAAGCTGAAAAGATGAAAAATAAAAATGATAAAGATAAAGAAAGAATGAATATTTTTTTAAATCTGACAGGATTCATGATATCACCATAGTATGTTCGATTAATAATTTAAA
>JBEKWK010000224.1:0-5911 GCA_049513175.1 FCB group bacterium | reverse complement strand
CGGGCACATTGAAGAAATTTGCAGTAGAATCAATTAAATTTCTTTCAAATACGGATTCTTTTTTAAATCCGGGTGTGCTGGCATTAGCTATATTATTCGCAATTACTTCCAGCCTTGTTTGCTGGGGTACCATTCCTGCCGCTGCGGTGTATAACTCTTTAAGCACTTTCTTCTCCTGCGAATAATATTTTTATAGTTTTTAATTATTATCATCAACTCTAATTACAAGGAATGTGCCAAGATAAAATATATCATTAAAAATGAAAATTTAAAAAAAATTATTATGTTCTGAAATTAATTTTAGAAGATATAAACCCGCATATAATATACCTTAATTAAATATTTATAATTATATTATGGATTATACATAAAATATAATTTGAGGAAATTAGTTAATTTTTCTTTGTTGTATAAGTTGATTTGTTATGTTTAAATTTATTCAATGGTTAATATTAATCGCCATTAAAGTTTCCCCTTAGAGATTATAATCCGATAATGAATTATTAAGATTAATATAGTTTTCCTAAATTTGTAGATTCTTTTTTTATCAATAATTATTTAATAAAATACTTAATCAAATAAATAAAATATATCGGAGGTAGATTGTAATGATATATAACACAAGAAGGGATTTTCTGAAAAATTGCGGAATGGGGTTGGGCTTAGCTGTAACTTCAAATTTATTTAAGGGAAATTTATTTGCCCAAAGTGGTCCTGCATCTCAGCTCTCAACTGAAAACCGTTATGGAATTACAATAGAGGAAATGAAGAAACTGCTCGAAATAGCTTTGTCAAAAGGCGGGGATTTTTCTGAGTTATACTTCGAGTATTCAATTGCGAATTCTGTAACAATGGCTGAGGATATTATAAAAAGCTCCTCGGAAAATATTCGCCTTGGTGTAGGTGTCCGGGTTCTTAAAGGTGAGCAAACAGGGTATGGCTATACAAACGACCTGACTTTTGAAAAAATTAAAGCGGTTGCCTTGACAGCTGCCGCTATTGCTAACGATAACAGCCAATTGTCTATTGCTAATCTTAATATAGCTCAACCCAAATTACAGGTTTATGACCTCAGCAATCCTTTTTATGATAAAAACCTTGAATTAAAGATTGACCTAATAAAAGAAGCATACAATACCGCAAAAAGCTACGACAACAGGATTACAAAGGTTACTACTTCTTTAGCCGAAGATATTCAGTATATAACAATAGCTAACAGCGAAGGTCTTCTCATTTCCGATACCAGACCTCAGGTGAGAATTTCGACAAGTTCTACAGCAATTGAAAAAGGTAACAGGACAACTGCTTATGCAAGTGGCGGCGGCAGAATTGGTGTTGATTTCTACAAAAATGTTGTAACACCTGCCGAAATCGGGAAACGGGCATCGGAAGAAGCAATCATTCTGCTTTCTGCCGTAAACGCTCCAGCCGGGGAGCAAACAGTGGTTCTCAGCTCTCATCAATCCGGTGTTATGATTCATGAAGCAGTGGGGCATCCACTCGAAGGAGACGGTATATGGAAAAAATCTTCTATAATGTGGGATAAATTCGGTCAGGAAGTTGCAAATCCAATCGTTACTATTTATGATGATGCAACTATTCCCAATTATCGTGGAAGTATGAATATTGACGATGAAGGCACACAGACTGAAAATGTCATGCTCATCGAAAAAGGAAAGCTGGTAGGGTTTATGAACGATAGGTTATCAGCTAAAATCCTAAAGCAAAAGCCGAATGGTCACGGTAGAAGAGAATCTTACAAATGTCCTCCGATTCCAAGAATGAATAACACAATTTTAGCAAAAGGTGATAACTCTGTGGATGAGATAATATCCTCCGTAAAGAACGGCTTCTATGCTAAAACCTATGAGGGAGGAATGGTCTCAGGCACAGGTAAATTCACTTTTTCAGTAAACCTCGGGTATTTAATCGAGAACGGAAAGCTCACCAAACCCCTGAAGAATGCTACTTTAATTGGGCAGAATACCAATATACTAAAGGATATGGAAATGATTTCCAATGATACTGCTTTCTTTCTCGGAACATGCGGCAAGGATGGACAATCAGCCGCAGTCACAGCCGGAACACCTACTTTAAAAATTCGTAAAATGACTGTCGGAGGTAAATCATGAAAACCGAAATCACTGATTTAAAGTCCTTAGCTGACCAACTTCTTGTTTTCGGCAACAAGAGCGGTGGAGAAGAAATACAAATCAATATTAACGATGGCAGTGAATTTACCGTTGAAGTCAGGAACGGTAAAATCGAACGATTGCTTGAAGCCGGCTCAAAATCACTATCGTTGAAAGTTAATGTTCTCGATAGGATAGCTACAGCTTCTACAAATGACCTCTCAATGGAATCGCTACAGCAATTAATGCTCAATGCCATAAAACGAGCTATGGTAACAAGCAGTGATAAATATGCCCGTCTGCCACAGAAAGATTTATTATATGCTGAACCGGAATCTCTCAAACTTTTCGACTCTGCTTTGGCTGATGTTCCACCCGAAAAGAAGATTGAGATTGCCAAACAGGTAGAATCAATCGCATTAGCCGATAAGAGAATCAATATGTCCTTAGGCTCATCTTTTTCAACTTACACGGGTGAAATCATAGTTGCCAATACTAATTCCGTTATGTATTCCTATAAATATACTTCCTGTGATACCGGAGTATCGCTTCAGACAGGCTCAGGCGATAATTTATTCGAGGACGGCTGGTATGAAAGCTCGATTAACTTTAAGGATTTACCGTCACCTGAAGCAATCGCAAAAAAAGCTGTGGAACGATCCGTCAGGCTTATCGGCGCCCGTAAAATTGATTCCCAAAATGTGCCTGTCATATTGGAACCGGAGATGACTGCAAGACTTCTGGGTTACCTAAGCCAAACAGTGAACGGTAATGCTATTTATATGAACCAATCCCCGATGGTAGATAAAATAGGGCAGAAAGTCGCGAGCAATCTCGTTTCGGTAGTTGACGACGGTATTATGCCCGGCAAACTCGGCTCACGTCCTTTCGATTCGGAAGGCGTTCCATGCAGGCAAACTCCGATTATTATAAACGGAAATCTTGAGAATTATCTTCTTAATGAATATGCCGCCAGGAAACTGAGTATGCATACTACGGGAAATGCTTCCGGCACTACAAACTTTTACATGGCTAAGGGTAAAAGTAAACCAGAAGAAATCATTAAATCTGTCGAGAAGGGCTTATACCTTACAAAGACAATTGGTCAGGGTTTTTCACAGACTACAGGAGACCTCTCGACCGGTGCTTACGGGATTTGGATTGAAAAAGGCGAATTCAGTTATCCCGTTTGCGAAATTACTATTTCAGGAAATTTGCTCAAAATGCTTAACGATATTGTTATGGTCGGCAATGACCTGAAATTCAACAGGGCAACGACAGGACCGACTGTTAAAATCGCTGAAATGCAGATTTCGGGAAAGTGAGAGCCATTGTGTAGTTAGCAGTTAGGAATTAGCAATTAGGAGTTGTTAGTTGTCGGAAAAGAAAGTTGTTCTGAATATAGTAAGAACTTGTTGAAAGAAGTTAATCTACTTTTTCTGAATACCTTTTTGTTAGATATTGATTTCAAAGAACATTAAACCAATTTGTGGCATATATAAAATAACATTTACTTATTAAAAGAGGTCCCTTTTGAAAACGTTCATTCTACTACTTGCTTTTTCAACAATATTATTTATCAGTTGCTCGAGTAATTCAACAAATTCGCCTGTAAACTCCAATCAAATCTGGCCTCTTAAAATAGGGAATTATTGGGTTACAATGTCAACCACATTTGATTCTACTAATAAAATTATAAAATCCGAACATGATTCAATAATTGTAATTAAAGATACCGTTATTAAAAATGAAACCGTTTATATCATCCAATCAATTATCAATGGCATTCCAAGCTTTTCTATATACGCCTTAAACAGAGCCGATGGATTTTATGTAGTGGATATAAGAAAAGATTCAGTCAAACATACGGATTCTATTCTTTATTTTTTGTATTATAAATATCCGGGAAATATTGGCGATATTTTCTTGAATGGCACAGATACCCTCAAAATATTATCAGTGAGTTCTGTTATATCAGCAATGAATACTAATTATACATGCTATGCTTATTTTAATGAGAAACAATATCCCAATATTTACTACAAGCAAAACTTGTATCTTTCTCCCGGGATAGGACCTATTTATAATGAGCAATTTTCCCAGGCAACAGGTGGAATTCTTTACATGTATTCTAAAACAGAAACTTTGAGCTATTTAGTGAAATAATCAATATAATTCTGAGTTCTGAATTTTGTATTCTGAATTCAGGAAAAATGTTATTCCAACGAAAGTTGTTATCTTGTTGAGCGGCGTTAATCCATTCTTCCGCATAACTGATAACCGTGTAGGGACAGAACATTGTTCTGTCCCTACTATCTCTTCATCGTATTGCATTGGCTATGCATGAAGCCACTGCATGAGTAATTTTTTTATTTCAAAGAACTTACCAAAAGTTTGCATCGTTTGCATTGAAAAATCAAATTTTTAAATATTCCCGAAAAGTATCTGCATTAAGAAATTAAGAATTATGAATTAAAAATTAAGAATTAGTACTATGCAAATTTGCACTAAAATCAGTTAGCAGTTTTCAGTTATCAGATAAAAATTGAAATTAATACTTTATAAACTTAATGAACTTAATAAACATTGCAATGTCTTGCATAACCCTTGCATTAAGCCACTGCATGAGTAATTCATTTTTTTCAAAGAACTTACCAAAAGTTTGCATCGTTTGCATTGAAAAATCAATTTTTTAAATATTCCCGAAAAGTATCTGAATTAAGAAATTAGGAATTATGAATTAAAAATTAAGAATTAGGTCAATGCAAATTTGCATTAATATTTGCCTGAATGGTGATTTACTTTGTGACCTTTGTGAGAAACTTTGTGTGCTTTGTGTTAAAAAAAAATTAGAAAAGCGATTTAACACAAAGGACACCAAGATTAAGACTCAAAGAAGCACAGAGTAGAACAGACGCCCTCGTCTGTTCATATACCTCATTTTCAAGGAACAAACACTGCAAAAATAATAATGAAATTTTAAATATTTTATTCAACCGTTTTTTAATTATTTTTTCAATAGTTTTTTCAACCGTTTTTTCAACGCTTTTTTCAATAATTTTTTCAACCGTTTAAAAAAGTATTTAATGTCTGGCGAGGAAGATTAGGAATGGGTATAGGGTTTAGAGGTTTGGGAATGGGGGAAAATTGTAAAATGAAATTCATTTCGTGATCTGCTTTCCCTCTCCTTTTGGAGAGGGTAAGGGTGAGGTAAATTATCATTGCCGTCAGATTTATCTGACGGACCGGTTATTATTTCCAAATTATCATTATGCTGAACTTCAACTCTGGTATGAGGGAAAATTTATTTGCGTCCCTTGCGAGCTTGGCGAGAAAAAATTATTTCGCGCAAAGCCCGCTATGAACTCAAAGCTTGAATCAGTTGTCAGTTGAAAGTAGAAAGTTAAAAGTTCTGATAACTGAGAACTGACAACTGATTCCAAACTGCTAACTGCTCCCTGCTAACTCCTAACTATTTTACAAACATCAACGTTTGTTCACCGATTTTGATGAAATAAACTCCTTCAGGTAAAGATTCGATATTAATGCTGA
This sequence comes from FCB group bacterium, assembly GCA_049513175.1. Classification (GTDB taxonomy): domain Bacteria; phylum Bacteroidota; class Ignavibacteria; order Kapaibacteriales; family UBA2268; genus JBEKWK01. The sequence goes on along the minus strand of JBEKWK010000224.1, from coordinate 227 downwards.
TTGCCGTACCATCGGCAGTGGCAGTCAATAATTTATTACCCAACATATTATAAATGCTAATATTTTTTCCGGATAAATCTGCGGAATTAATATTAAGAAGAGTATTTGCCGGGTTAGGGAATATTGAGACTGCATCATTAGAAATTTGAGTGTCTGTATTTACCGATGTTTGCTTTGCGCGGGTTAACTGGAATAATCCGTCACCATAACTAACGGCATAGGTTGTA
>JBEKWK010000223.1:0-5920 GCA_049513175.1 FCB group bacterium | reverse complement strand
CTTTTAGTGCAGTTCCTAATAATGTAGCACCAATAAATAATATCAAACAGGATAGTAAAGTAGAGACAAAACCTGCATTAACTTTTATTGCCCCCGGAAAATTAAATCCTGACGGGACAAGGCAGGCTGCCGTTATTTATTATATACCCCAGGTTAATCCGAAAGATTATTTCCAGGGACAAATACATCTTAAAACAAAATCTTTAAATTCTTTACAAAAAGATGCTAAATCATTTAACACAGCTTCCATTATGGAAATATTAAATAAATGCAACATTCAGAATATTCGTTCATTGGGTCAAAATAATCCGGGTAATTCCATAAATAGTGTGTTGACAAATGAAGAAAGTCCCGAGGCGGAAATTAGCAGAATCTACGAAATACATTATTCAGCAAACATAGACCCATACGAACTTTGCAGTGAGTTTATGAATAACCCCGATGTCGAATATGCGACTCCGATTTTTAAAAGATATAATTATGATTATACCCCTAATGACCCGTCCATCTCCAATCAATGGGCGATTAACACTATTCAGTTGAAAAAAGCCTGGGATATTACAAAAGGAGATAAAACAGTTAAGATAGGTATAGTTGACAGCGGAGTATTTTGGACTCACGAAGATTTACAGGATAATATATGGATTAATCCGGGTGAAACGGGTCTCGACGCCCAGGGGAGAGATAAAAGGACAAATGGAATTGATGATGACGGGGACGGATATATTGACGATTGGCACGGCTGGGATTTAATCGGTGATATTACTAATTCACAATTAGCGAATGGTCAATGGCAGGAAGATAACAATCCATCGAATATAAACGGATTTCATGGAACACACGTAGCAGGACTTGCTTCAGCCGTTACAGACAATAATAAAGGTATAGCAGGAACAGGTTTCAATTGTACAATATTACCCGTAAAATGCGCACCTGATAACGGTGGAATGGGAGTTTACAGGGGGTACGATGGTATTAAATATGCCGCAGATATGGGTGCTGATATTATTAATTGCAGTTGGGGTGGTCCCGGAAGCAGCCCTGCAGAACAGGATATGATAAATTATGCAGTGAACAAAGGTACGGTTGTCGTAGTTGCCGCAGGTAACGATAATGGTCAGAATGTTGATGACGGTTATGATTTTCCTGCAGGCTATGATAATGTTTTAAGTGTAGGAGCAACCGGCTCAAACGATAAAATTGCTTCTTTTTCAAACTTAGGTATTAAAGTTACGGTTTATTCCCCCGGAGCAGGAATTTATTCTACTTTACCTCAAAATCAATATGCTAATTTAGACGGAACGTCAATGGCTTCTCCTATTGTTGCCGGTGTAGCTGCATTGGTTAAATCCGTTCATAAAGACTGGACTCCGAAACAAATAATTCATCAGATCAGAAGCACTTCTGATAATGTCGTAAATTCCAATGCAGGTCAAAGACCTTATTATTACGGCAGGGTGAACGCATACAAAGCTGTAAATTTTAATAATAATTCAGGCAGTAGTGTACCCGGTCTCGAAGTTACATCTGTAAACTTTAAAACCGGAAGTTCAATTACCGATACAAACCAAACACCTATTACAATTAAGGTAAAAAATTATTTATCAAACGCATCAAACGTCACTATGAATATTATATCTATGGATAATGCGATAACTGTTACACCACAATCATCTAATATAGGTAATATATCAATGATGCAGGAAATACCTGTTAACATTACTATGCAGGTTTCTTCGAATAATCCCTGGTATAGCGGTACTTCTAATTTACTCGTTACTTTTACAAGCGGTGCTTATACGGATTACCAATTAATAAAAATTCCTATCCTAATCACATCGAAAAATAATTATAAAAGCGTTTTAAACATGCCGGGTAATGCAACGCAATGGCTTGGTGCTTCCTCTCCAAATGAGAATGTGTTGTGGACAGTCGGGTATGGTGGTGCTTTTAATAATGGTTCTAATTTTTTTGGCGGATATTTAAGAACAACAACCGGTGGTAGTTTTAATAAAAACACATATTTATCGAATGATATGTGTTCCAATGTTTTTGCCTTTGATGAGAATACTGCTTATGTAGTTACAGGAAAATCTAACGGTACTTCCTCAACTGTATTTAAAACCACTGATGCAGGTACAAATTGGAGCAACACCAGCATACCATTTACAGGTTTTATAAATGACATTAATTTTTATGATAATAAAACAGGATTAATATTAGGCGACCCCAAAGGAACTGTTTGGGGTATTGGCATATCAACCGACGGTGGTCAAAGCTGGAACCCTGTTACCGATTTTCCCGCCGCCATTTCAGGTGAGACAGGTTTAAATACATCATGTGCATTTAACGGCTCAAATGCCTGGTTTGGTACAACTACAGGCAGAGTGTTCAGGTCAACAAATATGGGAAATCATTGGACACAATCCTTCATTAGCGGAGCCTCTTACGTTTCAAGTGTATCATTCCTGGATTCTTTAAACGGGGTGGCTATCTACAGGGAATCTACGAATGGACCTTCCCTTGTTGCTTCTTCAGTAGATGGTGGTAATAATTGGATAGCAAATAAATATAATTTTAATAATAATAATCTGAATCCTGTCTTTCTTTATTCTGCTCCGGGTTCAGGATATATTTATGTCTTGTGTACAATGGGGCAGATTTACGGTACATCAGATAACGGTGCAACATGGATGCCTGAAATGACGAAATCGAATACCGGAATTACAATGGGAGCAGGATATACTGATTCAACTCAAAGTAAAGTCAGAATTTGGAATGTTGGGGATAATGTTGGTTTCCTTGATTTTTATTATGCAACCGCAGTTGTAAAAAAGGAATTAAAACTATTGACCGGTACTGACATAGTTTTCGATTCGATAGCTATAAATACAATACAATTAAAAACAGCAACCATTGAAAACAGCGGTAACATAGATATTAATGTAAACGCATCTATCCTACCGGGTACAGGTACTAATTCGAATGATTTCAAGTTTTTTGGTTCTACACCAACTACAATTATACCTACACAGCAGCCGAACATTAAAGTTAAGTTTGGTCCTACTACAGTTGGTAAGAAAACTGCTACTTTAGTTATTACAAATGATGCAAACCTTCCTGAAATTGACGTTAATTTATCAGGCTATGCAACCGGTCCTGTTTCAGTTCAGGATGCTGCTAACTCAGAAAATTATACTTTAAATCAAAACGTACCAAATCCCAGCAGTGATTTTACTACAATTTCCTTCTTTTCAGCGAATCAGGAAAATTTCGAATTGTCAATCGTAAATTCTCTTGGAATGGTGGTAATGAATATTGCAGGAGGAATTGCAAGTTCAGGATGGAATAGTTATAATATTTCTTTGAGTGACATTCCACAAGGGATGTATTTTATTCGATTGAAAACGGGAAATGCTGTGTTAAATAAAAAGATGATTATAATTAAATAATATATAAACCCGTGTAATTTGTACTATAATATTCTATGTATTTTCATTTGTTTAAACGAAAGATTAAACTTAATTTGTTTGTACCATAATTACAGGTGCCTTTATTCAAAAGAAATTTATAAGTTTTTGTTTTTATCAAAGGAATATAAATGAAAAGAATAAATTTTACTCTTATAGCATTATTATTTTTTACTTCAATTATTATAACAACATGTTTATTTGCTAAAGTAACAAAAGATAAAACAACTAAAGAAGTAAAAATAAAGACTTCGGCAATTTGCGAAACATGCAAAGCAACAATCGAAAAAGCAGTATCAAAGCTTTATGGTATTGAAAAAGCAAATCTTGATTTAGATACAAAGTACCTTATAGTCAGTTATTATCCGGATAAAGTTGATGTGTGTAAAATAAGAAAAGCAGTAAATAAAGCCGGATATGATGCAGATTCTCAGCCTGCAGACCCTAAGGCTTACAATAAACTTCCTAAATGCTGTCAGAAAGACAGCAATAAATGATGATTTATAAATTGCTTTAAATTCATTTTTTTAACAAATAATATTAAACCATATTGCAAACCTTAGAAAAAAACAAAGTTTATATAGAGACATACGGCTGTCAAATGAATCTTAGTGATTCGGAAATCGTTTCATCCATTCTGAATGATTCAGGATACAGTATCGTTGATAATAAAGAGCATGCGGATATTATATTATTAAATACCTGCTCAGTCCGTGAAAATGCCGAGAGAAAGATTTACGAGCAATTAAATCATCTGAAAAACAACAAAAAGAAAAACAAAGATTTGCTTGTTGGAGTCATCGGTTGTATGGCTGAACGTCTTCAAAGCAAACTCATCGAAGAAAAAGAAATTGTGGATATTGTTGCAGGTCCGGATGAATACCGCAGGATGCCTGAATTAATTGATTCGGCATTAAATGGGTCTAAAGGTATAGCTGTTAATTTAAGTAATTTTGAAACTTATGATGATATTGAGCCGCTACGCAAGGAGGGCATATCCGCCTGGCTTTCTATAATGAGAGGATGTAATAATTTCTGTTCTTACTGTGTTGTGCCTTATACCCGCGGGCAAGAACGCTCCAGGCAGTTTAATTCCATTATCAATGAAATCCTGAAGCTTAAAGAAGAAGGTTTCAAAGAAATAATCATGCTCGGACAAAATGTCAACAGCTACAAAGACGAGGAAACAGGTTCGGATTTTGCTGATTTATTATCTTACGCTGCAAAAAAAGCTCCTAAAATAAGGTTTCGATTTATGACTTCACATCCGCAGGACATGAGCGATAAGCTGATTACAACTATGGCTGAATATAAAAATATTTGCAAGCATATTCATCTTCCCTTGCAATCAGGTTCTAATAGGATATTGAAATTAATGAACAGGAAATATACAATCGAGCATTATCTGAATAGGGTAGAGAAAATCCGTGAATTAATGCCTGAATCTTCTATTACGACTGATATTATTGCAGGATATCCTTCGGAAACATTGGAAGACCATCAATTAACACTTGACGCAATTAAACAGATTAGATTCGACGGTGCGTTTATGTTTAAATATTCTCCCAGAGAGGGAACAAAAGCATTCGATTTGGAAGATGATATTCCCGAAGAAGAAAAGCTAAGAAGACTTAATGAAATTATTACAGTCCAAAAATTTAAATCACATGAGCTAAATAAAATCGAACTTGGCAAAAGGCATCTCATATTAATTGAAGGACCGAGTAAGCGAAATCCCGAGCAATGGCAGGGCAGAACTGATACAAATAAGGTTGTGATTTTTCCTTATAACGGGCTTCATCAAAAAGGCGATTATATAAAGGTCAGGATTCAAAAATATACTTCTGCTACTTTAATGGGAGAGGAAGTGAAGAGATTGAGATTAAATTTTAATGAAAATGCTCCCCCTTCAACGAAAGAGGAGCATATGGAAGTTGAAAATTATTTATGATTTTTATGCTGTGCATCAACTACCGCTATCGCAATCATATCAAGAATTTCGCTTACTTCTGCACCATTCTGCAACACATGAACAGATTTGGATAATCCCTGGAGAACCGGACCTATTGCATGTGCTCCACCGATTCTGACAAGCAATTTATATGCGATATTACCGGAAGTCAGACCGGGGAAAATCAATACATTCGCACCATCTTTTAATGTGCTGAATGGATACGTCTCATTAATTATTTCAGGAACGACGGCAGTATCAGCCTGCATTTCACCGTCAACCATCAAATCAGGTTTGCGCTTTTTGATTATATCGAGAGCCTTAATCATTTTCGATGGTATTTCTCCGCGGTCGGAGCCGAAATTACTATAAGATAGCAATGCAACTCTTGGCTTCAAGTCGAAGTTTGTTACGAAATCCGCTGCCTGAAGTGCAATGTCGGCAATAGCTTCAGGTGATGGCTCTATATTGACAGTGGTATCAGCTAAGAAATAGGTAT
>JBEKWK010000222.1:0-5942 GCA_049513175.1 FCB group bacterium | reverse complement strand
CCAGTAAACATTAAGCGAAAGACCGCAAAGAAAAGTGCCTATGCTGTAAGTCAGGATAGTCCATTGCAGAACGGTTTTCCTGCCGTACCTGTCGGAAAGCATGCCGAATATAATCCCGCCGACAGCCGTTGCCGCAAGCGATACACCCAGCACATACGAAAGCGTCAGATTATCCAACTTCAATTCCTTCCCGATTGGAATGAGCAGAAATGTAAAAAGTATGAGGTCGTAAAAATCAAATATCCAGCCGCTCCAGCTCATAGCAAGTATGTTGAAGTGCTGCCGCGTCGGTTTTTCGTATTCATTTAAAAGCATAATATTTCCCGCATAATTATTTGAGACCGTTTATATGCCCTAACAACAAAATTCAAATTAACACTTTTTTTAATAAAAGGGAAATAATTCTGGGCTCTGAATTCAGAAAACTTTGTGCTTCTTTGAGTCTTCTTCTTTGTGTTCTCTGTTAAAACTCTTAATTGAAAACCTTTAAACACAAAACACACAAAGTGTTTCTCAAAGTACACAAAGAATTTAAACGAAATGAGTTTCGTGTTACAATTCTCCCTATTCCCTATTCCCAATCCCTGTTCCCCGCTTCCATTCTTAATTTTTTAATTCTTAATTCTTAATTAATTTGCCGATAACTGCTCACTACTAACTGATTAGGACTGGATGCTTCGCTACGCTCAGCATGACAATTTCATAATAACAAAAAATATTATATAAATTGTTTAACCACAATTAGTAATTATTAATTCGTAATTAGTAATTAAATATGAACCGCTACTTTCAGCACCACGTTCCTCCGGTCTCCCCAGTTTGCACCGCTGAAATAAACTCCTTTGAGAAGGTAATTGTTGTCAAAAAGATTGTTTATGTAGATAGAAGGCTCAATTGTAGTTTCACCGCTGAAATGAATTGTAAAACCTCCAGAGAGATTGAAAACAGTATAAGGAGACACATGGGCAAATGTATTGAAGCAAAGTATGCCCGTCGAATACTGGTAATTGCCGGGATTGCCGTTTGTAAGCCCGGAACCGTAAATTCCCGTCAGATTGACGAACCAATCCTTTGGCTGCCAGTTCAATTCGGCAACGAGCGAAAGCCTTTGGTCATGGTCGAGGTCAGTAGCGGCTCCATCGCTTGTGAGAGGTAGAAAGCCGCCGGTAATCGCTCCCGACCCGTAGGCATGATTTAGTGCCGCATTAAGAAAGCCGGAAATCGGAACTGTCGGGTGTGTATAGGAAATGCCTAATTCAATGCCTGTAGTTCTGACATTTTCGATATTCACGGCAGTTTTCACAGAGCTGGAGCCGATTGTCTGGTCATCCAAGCCTGGCGAAGAAAATTTATGGAATACTGCCGCTTTTATAATCAATCCAAAATCAAAAGTGTGCAAATATGTCGCTTCGTAAAAATCGTCTCTTTCAGGCAGTGTCGGCTCGCCGGTATTTGTGATATTGGAAGCGATAAGCCGCAGTCCTTCTACATTTGTGGGCATGAACAGTCTGCCGTAATAAAGGTAAAATGTGTTCTGCTCATCAATGAAGAAATTGAGCTTTATACGCGGGCTAAACTGGTTTTGAAGGCTGACGTCGGGTGCAATATGCTGGTCATATCTTACTCCGGCATCCAGCCTGAACCAATCGAAAGGCTGGTACTCCTCCTCGGTAAAAAGTCCAAAGTCAGAACCGGAGAAGTTAGTAGATGGATTAGGACCGGGTTCGCCGAGGCTGTCTCTCGACGAGAAGTTTTCCGTTCCCGTCGTTTCACTGAGATTTAGACCGAAAGTATATTTAAATTGCTTTGAAAGCCAATGGTCAAACTTAGTTCTCATTCCCAGCGTATTGAATTGCCTGTTCTCTGTCAAAGCATAATCAATACTGTCGCCGGCAAATTGGAAATTAACGGGACTGACAGAGCTTGGGTTATAATTCAATCCTCCCTGTCTTGCGAAAAGCCCGATGAATAAAGTCTTTTCAGAGCTTTGCTCACCGGAATAAGTATGATAGTAAGACAGAGTCTGAAAGGCATTATAGCTCGATTGATTGTCGGGAGACAAGCCCTGCAAGCTTAGATTAAAAGGCACCTGGTTATTGGTTTTGGAATAGTTCAGGTTCATTGTTACATAATCTTTGGGTGTTAGCAGGTAATCGAACTTGCCATAGAGGAAATAGTCAGTGCCGTGGTCATTATACAAAACAGGAGTCGGCGAATCCACACGCCTGTCAGTCTCCTGCCTCGATGCGGAGAGGAAATAGCCTAACTGCCCGATATGATTGCTCAGGGATAATGTCTGACCATTAGAATTGATTGCTCTGAATGGACCGACTCTACCGCCTAAAGTATCGCCAATGATACTGCTCGAAGCACCTGCAGGCACTTGATTTCCCGGTGAAAATGGCTTTGTGCCGTTCAGTACGAAATAACTACCGGCATATGTAGAGAAGTCAATATGAGAATGACCGGAAGGTACGATAGTTTGAATATCCATTATAGCCGCCATCTGCCCGCCGTATTCGGCAGGGAATCCACCTGTTACCATAGTCATCCGTTCGATAGCTTTTGTGTCCACTATCTCGTTCAATCCTCCGAACACACCAAGCGGCACGGGAATATCGTCGAGATAGTAAGTAAGCTCACCGTGCATGCCACGAATATGAATTTCACCAGTCGGAGCCTTAGCAGCACCGAGGACATTTTCCTGTAGCAAGTCGGACATGCGGATAGTCGGCGAGGAGTGGTTTGTTTCGACATCGAACAACTGGTAGCCTGTATTGACCTGGATGGAAGATATATCTAATATTCGGTAAGCCGTAACAGTTATTGGCTCTGTCTTGGTTTCACCGATAGTGGTTATTAGACCTATTGAAGTAGATGAATGTTCATTATCAATCACAACAGTATCGGAAAAATCCTTATATTCTTTGAAGCTGACATTAAGAATATATTTGCCCGGCACAACGTTTCTGACAAAGACTTTGCCTGAAGCGTTAGTAAACATATAAGCACCGGTTACTCCGTCTTTCTTTAACACTACCTTAGCTGAAAGTATCGGTGTTGAATCGGCAGTATCAAAGACATATACCGAATAGTCAACATTAGAAGGCGGAACCGGCGGGTCTGGAACACAATATAGTTTATCGGTAAGGAATAAGTTAATTACTGATGATAGGAGTAAAATTATTATTATTGAACTTGTATTTTTGTACTTTTTTTCCATTGATTTTCTTTCACATTAATTGTAATATTTTATAAAAAATTTCAAGAGTCAAATTGAAATAATTGTATTTTTTATTTATTAACGATATTTAAGTATTTTCTTTATATTTATTAAATACTTTATATCTTTTACTTTATAACTTTATACTTTCAACTTTTAACTTACTAAAAAAGGCGGTGCTCTTGAATTGAGATGATTACAATATCTTGTGATAATATCAGATGAATTATCAGGTGAATTTATACGATTGGATTGTGCTTCAAATTGGATGGAATTGAATTGCGGCAAGGATGTATTGGAAATCATAATCCACTGGCACATTTCACATTCCGAATCTTCTTTCGTCAGATTATTATTACTAATTGAGCTTAGATTAATATTCTTAGTATTATTGTTTTGAATGTAGCGGTTATGGTTTGTATCATGTAAGGATCCGAGACCGGTTAATCCAATATAATAAACAATATACAGCAGGACAAGCAATTGCCTGATATTTGCATTTTTATTATATTTTTGCCTTTTATAATTCATTATCAGTTTTATATAAATTAACCGGAATTTAAAAATTAAATAATAAAAAAGGAATATTGACATATTTATCTACAAATTATTTTACGTGTTCCATAAAGTTCAACAAAATTTTGGGAATTGCAACTTATTCATATTTGTTTCGTATATTAAAAATCTGATTTCCACTCTATCAAGAGGGGATTAAGGGGTGTAAATTGTATTTCATTTTCTCTGTGTACTTTGTGAAACACTTTGTGAGCTTTGTGTTTAAAGGTTTTAATTAAGCGATTTAACACAAAGGACACAAAGAATAAGACACAAAGAAAAGCACAAAGAAATATTTATTATTTTATTGGATTAGATTTTTATAAATAAGGACAAAATATGAAAAACAAAGTATACGGTTATGAAATGGAAAGAATGCCCAATTTCGCATTCCGAATGATGAGTTTTATGTTCAAAGTAAACGATTTATTCAATAACAAGACAGGTTATCTGGATGAATTCGGCATCAAAAAAGGTTTTGTTGTTGTTGATTATGGCTGTGGTCCCGGCAGGTATGTTGCAAAAGCATCGGAATTAGTAGGAGATGACGGTTTGGTTTATGCTGTAGATATTCAGGAACTGGCTGTCAAATCCATTTACAAAATAATCGAAAAGCATGGGTTAAAGAATGTAAAACCGGTATTGGCGACAGGCTACGAAGTGGATATACCGGCTCAATCTGTGGATTTGGTCTATGCTCTCGATATGTTCCACATGATAAAGGATACAAATTCTTTTCTTGCAGGAATACACAAAATTTTGAAAATTAATGGTGTACTGCTTATCGAAAACGGGCATCAACCTAGAGAGTTAGCAAGGATTAAAATTGCAAACTCAGGTTTGTGGGAACTTCAAAAAGAAAATGATAAATTTATGATATGGAAGAGGAAAAGCAAATAAATTAAATAATCTATTTTTTCATTTACTTACTCCTTTATTAATTTAAAAGTTTCGGAAAATGAATTTGATTTCAATACAATAAAATATATACCAACAGGTAATGAGTGAGTATCAAACTCATAATTATGTTGTCCTGAAGGTAATAAACTCAAATCAATAGAATTAATTTTTTGTCCTGTTTGATTTGAGATTATTAAAACAATATTTTCACTTTTTTGAAGATTATATTCCAATTTAACCATACCAGTTGAGGGATTTGGATATATCGTTTTAATTATCGGATTATTAGCTTCATTTACAGTAGTAAATTTTGAACCTAATAAATACAGTCTAGTGCTTATACAAGTTGCAACATACTTACCATCATTAGAACAAGCAATATTAGTGTGTGCTGAATAAGGTAGAGAATATTGATAAACTTCTTTTCCATTTTGAACATCCCAACTTATAATAGGACTTGCCTCACTAGCAGTAACCACATACTTATTATCAGATGAGAAACAGAAATCAAAATTATCTTGACCCATATCTTTAGTCCATAACATTTTTCCCGTATTCAGATCGAAATAGTTCATCGCTTGATTTAAATTAGGTTCCCAAGTTTTATTCATCAAAAATTTACCATCAGGACTGTATCTAGGCTGTATGTTTGGGTAAGTTGCTACTATTGAATCCCTATTCAAATCATAAATAAATGATGATTGACCTGAAAATACTATAAAATTCCCATCAGGGGAAAAATCAAAATAATCTGCAGAACGTCCCTCACCAGTCTTAGGATCAGTATAAAACGGAAAATTTATTATTGTCTTTAGTAGTTTACTTGTTTCTATTTCATAAATAAGTAAACCACAAGGGTGAAGGGCACATGCAATGTTTTTATCTTCCGGAGAAAACTGTACCTGAAATACCTGGCATGGGGTAGGTATTACTTTTATAGTATTCCATGTTGTAGTACTCCAAATAAAAATATTTTGGTTTTTTCTGGATGCGATAAATTTACCATCATGTGAAAAGACCGGCTGTTCCTGATTTAAGATTTCATGTATCAAACTGCCATCTGCTACATTCCAAATCCTTGTGTTGTAGTCATCTCCGTGTCCTGTCAGAATCCATTTGGAATCCGGGGAGAATTGAATAGAGCGTATTTCAGCAGGACTCATAACCTGCCACACAATATCGCTTGTGTCCTGCGGCTTTGGCTGTGCGTTCCCCTGCATTGCAGCCAATGTAAGAATAACAATAAAAACTATATTAAGTTTCA
>JBEKWK010000221.1:0-5945 GCA_049513175.1 FCB group bacterium | reverse complement strand
AACTTTAAATGAATTTCCTGGTAATAAATAGCAGAATCTAATTTACCTGAATAATAATATAATTCAGCTAAAGAAAAAAGAGTTGAAATATAATTAGAATCAAGTTTACCAAACTCTTTTTCTGCTTGAGGCAGGGCTTCTTTTACCCAAATAATCGCAGTGGGAATATCCTGTTTTTCCTGATAATAATTGGCGCTGTCTATAAGGGCTTCCCAGCTTCGGGCATGGGTTTGTGGTGTTATTACTAATAACAATATAAAAGTCAATAGAAATATTTTCATTTCAATTTCCGGGTTTATATAGAAACTAATTAAAGTATTAAATTACGAAATGTTTTCATCAAATGGTAAATTATTATTAGAAAGGCAGGAACTTTGATAAAATTATTATGAAGTTTTATACTCCTCGTCTTAAATAAGATGATGTAACTTTAGAGCAGATCCCTTAATTATTTACTCCTTTTTTCAATAATATGTCAAACATATCACTTATATAATTTTCACTTGAATATGCGAATTTAAAATCAGGATATTTGCCGGGTATACTGTCTAATATTTGTTTACCTTTCTCAGGATTACCGCTTGTAATAGTAATCAATGCGGATTCAAATAGTCCTTCCGGAGTTCCCTTTAAAGTTAAAGATTTTGTAATCGCTCCTATAGCTTCCCTGGGTTTTATGTTGAATCTTAGGGTTATTGCTAAGGCGAGCCAAGAATACGGATTGTCAGGATAATCCCGTGTGCTTTGCAAAGCAAGCTGATAAGCAGGATAAAATTCATTGTTGATTAAAGCATTTTTTACTTTATCGAGGGTAATAATTAAATTTCTAATTGAAACACTTTTTGATATTCCTTCGACTAAAGATTGTGATATAATTTCTTGCTCTGTTATTCCGCCAAATTCTCTCCTGAACAATTGCAGATGATTTTCCCTTGCTTGAACTATGTGTGGATACTGTTTAACGAATTCTTCTGATTTTTTGTAAACAATTAAATTTGTCCTGTACATGTCTTTGCGTTTACCGCTCGACATAGTACTGCCGTCATCTCTCGAACTGAATTCACATGTAACTTTTTTTATATGAGAGAAAGGAAAATGTAAACCCATGCGAATCCATAAATCCCAATCTTCATGGGAGGAAAGCTGCTCATCGAACAGACCGCATTTTTCGAGGCACTTTTTCTCATGCATAATGCAAAGAACAGGTATATAATTATTCACCATTAATTGTGCTAAATTAAAATCCCTTGAATAAACCAACTCTCTTGAAATAGTCTGAAGCACTCCTACTTTTATAATCTGTTTTGCATTGTAAGAATCAGTGTATGCCACCTGAAAATCATTATTTTCAAGAAATTCAACCAGTGTTTGCAAATGTTCAGGATAATATAAATCGTCATCGTCGAGATATGAAATATATTTGCCTGTGGAATTCGCTATTCCTGTGTTTCTTGCTGCCGCCAAGCCTTTATTAGTCTCATGCCTGACATATTTTATTTTATAAGTATTAAATGATTGGATAACGTTTGATATATCAGTACCGCAATCATTTATAACAATTATTTCAAAATCCTGAAAAGTTTGAGAAAGCACGCTGTTTATTGCATTTTTTAATAGTTCCGGTCTGTTATAGGTAGGAATAATCACGGATACAAGCGGTTTTGCCACAATAAATGATTTTATATCATTTAAAACTTTATTTTCAGGAAATTTTTCATAAATTTTATTAAATTTAGCTTTTATAGAATCAGGCATACTTTTTATAATATTTTCAGCCTGAATTTTCTCTTCGGGAGTAAATAATTCAGGGTGATGAAATACTATATGCGACTTTACATGTTCAATCAAGGAAAGAGTCTCGGCAACCATTGTATTTTCGCGGTTTCTGTAAAAAAATAATGGTTTGCTGTGATGATAGGACTTAAATCCGTTTTTTGCCGCACCCAGCCAGAAATTCCAGTCCTCACCACCGAGAAACATAGCAGGTGAATAGCCTCCATTCTTCTCCCAGACTTCTTTCCTGTATATAGTGCAGTAATCATGAACGTTGTATTTCTTCAATTCGCTGACGGATGCAACACCTTTGACATGTGTATTACTTTTTAAGCCGAAGTTCTGCTCATCCACATAAACAATTGAGATATCCTTATGAGAATCGAGTATAGGGATGGTTTCCAATAAATAATCATGATGAAGCTTATCATCAGCATCAAGCGGGAGTATATACTTTCCTTTAGCCGCACTGATTCCGGCATTCCGGGCATCAGAAAGTCCGCCGTTCTTCTTTTCGATTAATCTTATTCTTTTACCCGGATATTTCTCTGTCAATGCTTTCGCCACTTCACTTGTATTATCAGGACTGCCATCATTAACAATAAGTAGTTCCAAATCCTGATAAGATTGCTGCACAACGCTTTGTACCGCTTCAGACAGAAATTCGCCTTGGTTAAAACAAGGAATAATAATAGATACTTTAGGTTCTTTCTCAAAATACAAATCTACTTCCTGATGGCAGGCATTTGATGTAAAATCATCATATTTTGTAACATCAAACCTAAAGCCATTGTCGAATTGTTCCGCGAGAGATTCAGGGCTATGCTTGGCATTACCACCATCCCTGTTATCGTTAAAGTCCTGCACTTTGTTTAACGGATTGCAAAATGTTATAGAAGTCTTATAGCATAGCAATTTAGGTAGTTTGCTTGCAAAGAGTACTGCATTCTTTGCCATTTCTGATTCGAGTGTGTTAGGGTTCTTAAAATCCAGCGACATAATAAGTCCAATGATATCCTGCTTTCTGTATAGCGAACTTGAAAGCTCTAATGGATAACCGAAGTCAAAATCGGCTCCGTTCCAGTTATAGAGCAGTATTCCCTTTTCAAGTTTCTGGTACTGTGGCGGTTTCTGATTTTTATTTAAAGGATAGCAATATTTCGTATTTTCTCCTAATCTAAGAGAAAAGCCTATGGAAAGGGAATTTTCTACCATGGATTTTATAGTATCCTGAATATAAAAATCCCTGGTGAATATATTGTCATCAACTAAAAAGAGTATATATTCGCAATCCTCGAGTAATTGCAATGTTTGTTTTTTGAAATTCGTTTCTTCTATAAATTGAAAAGAGCTATACATACTCTTCAATTGCTCATATTGCTTTTTGTGTTGTTCATTCGATGCTTTATATAAAACAGTTAAATTTACTTGTTCATAATCTTTGCAATGCCTCATAAAAGAACTCAAAGTAGCATCCAACTGCATAGAACGGTCTTTACTAAAGACAACTGCATTTATTATTTCAGATTCTTTATTATCGTCATTCTGAACGGAACGAAGTGGAGTGAAGAATCCAGTGTTTTTTTCTTTATTGGATTCTTCGCTTCGCTCAGAATGACAAATCATATTTTCTGATTTTTCTTCTTTTTTAATTTGTCCGTCTTGAAAGGCTTTTTTCTTAAACTCCACAAAATAGCCAACTGTAAAGTCCTCGATAAAACATTTGTCATCCAAATTGTATACATATCTTGGTAGGATTTCATTGAATAGCTTATAAATTTCCTGCTTCTGAATGTGTAAATGAGCATGTTTATCAAATATCCATGATAAACGTGCTATTTCCTGTGATAAATGTTTGAAGAATCCGCCATTGGGAGTAATTTCGATTACATCAAGGTTGCTCAATTCTGCTGTGTATCTGTACCATGAAGGAGTATAACCTCCGTAATAATGATACGGAAGCTGATGCAAGCCCGAACCTAATGGTGCCGTAATCAGCATCAAGCCGCCGGGCTTTAGAATACGTGCCATTTCAGCAACTGCTTTAATGGGATGTGGGACATGTTCCAATACTTCCGTACAAAGAATAACATCTGCATAATTATCAGGAAGAGGGATATTATCTATATCCGATTCAATGTCAATCTTTCCGTAATCAGTAGTATTGCCTAATTTAATTCCTTCATATTTTTTAAAGTCATGAGAAATATATTTACAATGAGCAAATAGAGGTTTATATGGACAGGTTCCTGCTCCTACATCAATCACAATTGAACCCGGTTTAATAGAAGCAGCTTTTTGTTTTACCCATTCATCCCTTGTCTGCTGATTAAAATCATGAATTTGTGTAAGATTCAATTCTTTGCTTTGTGTCTGTGCCTTGTTTTGCTCAAAAACATTATAAATATTTTCAATGTTAATAGGAATTTCAGGTGGAGTCTCAGTTTTAAAATAAAGTCTTAGTTGTTCTTTCCAAACTTTCAAGGTATCTGCTTCAGAAGGGCTGACAGTGCTGTCCTCCAATAATTTCTCTGCTCTTGAAATCAAATCATCCATTGAAAGCTCATTTGCTTTATACCCAATTGCATGAACATTTGCCAAATATGGCTCATGGTCCCATTTTACGCTTTTTATTTCTATATTCTTAAATCCAAGTTCAGTGAAAGTCTTTTGATAGCGTTCAGGGAACCAATGGTCTAAATGATATGCCCAGCTTGCTGATTGGTCACCGGCTAAATGCCGTGCTATCGAAGATTTGACATGGTAAGACGAACTGCTTAGAAATACTTCTGCACATCCCGCCAAATCAGGTGTTTCGATATGTAGCTTACCGCCTGCTTTAAGAAATTTATGCCATTTTATTAATAATCCTAGTGCCTGCACCCTGTTAAAATGCTCGAATACATGATGGAGCCTTATTTCATCAACAGAATTATCGGGAAGTTCGATTTTGGTTATATCGCAGAAGAAATCCGGATTAATTTTCATTACATTATGATGTTCCTGCGGATAATCAATATTTATATATCCGTCAA
Source organism: FCB group bacterium (assembly GCA_049513175.1). GTDB lineage: Bacteria > Bacteroidota > Ignavibacteria > Kapaibacteriales > UBA2268 > JBEKWK01. The sequence goes on along the minus strand of JBEKWK010000221.1, from coordinate 1,137 downwards.
GATATTGTTCCCCGCAACCGAGATGAAGCCTGATATGTGTATTTGGTGTTGCTTTTAATCTTTCTTTTATTAAAGCTGCTAAGCTGTCATCTTTCTCATTTTTAGGGTTCTTTAATTGTGTCTGAATGGCATTAAGATTATTGCTGAACAAATCATTTTGAGTATTAGTTTTATTAATTCCTTTTCCTAATCCAAAATCCAGTTCTTCACCGCTCTCAAACCAATTCAGGATGCCTTGTACAAAAAGTTCAGTTGAATGATAATTCAGCATCTTTTTAAGGGCATTCCTGGCAATATTTTCAGCGAACTTAGGCTCAAGCTTAATTTTCCTGAGTAATTCTACAAGTTCTTCCTTATTTTCCCTATTATAGAGCAGTATTTCTTTTCCATCTTCAAATAACATGTTTGTCAGAGGTCTGTCCTCAATTCTGAAAGAAACAACAACTCGTCCCATGGCTAAACCCTGCTTTACCCTGCTTGCATAAGCCCTTGCGGATTGGGGTAGATTGACAACAGCCATTCCGCTGATTAAGGAATCGAGAAAAATAGGAAAAGTTGATTTTCTTATTGTTCTGATTTGGTCAATAAAGCTGAACATAAGGTCAGTATTTATCGAACCAAGTTTTGATAACATCTGTGTTATGCGTTTGTTCAATTCATTGAATTGATTTGGAAAACCTGTGCTGTCTTCTGCAGAAACACCTACTTCTAAAAGCCCCTTAAATGAAGGGTAATCCATCCATTCTTTTCTTTCACCGTATGGCGTTCCAAAAAAATAAGCAGGATTATCGTTTGAAGGAGCCACATCATCGGGAAAGAAAGAAAGCGGTACAGAGCCTCCTCCATACCATAAGGCAGGTATTTTCTTTTCATTGTTATAATATTCGACATCTTTTTCATCTACACATATCAGGTTTGTGGCTATTGATAAATTTCTTGAAATATTTTTTCTCCTTGCCTCAACTCCTGCCGGGTTAATCTTATATTCCTGAGGGTGGAACTCATTACTCTCTGAAACAAAAGCAAATCTAACAGGTGCAATATTATTTATCCAATTTAAGCAGTCATCATCAAATTGGGAGTGTGTTGCCTCAAACCAAACTTGGTCATATTTTTGGCTTCCTAAGTTGGATTGAG
>JBEKWK010000220.1:0-5960 GCA_049513175.1 FCB group bacterium | reverse complement strand
AATAGCATCCAGCAGGAAATGGAATAATTTCAAAACAATGGTAACAGTAATTTTTTGTGGAATAGGTCATATCTTATCATCATTAGTGATTGGCTTAATCTGTGTTTCGCTTGGTATGTATTTTATGAGAATTACAAATATCCAGGTTGCCAACGGAACTATTGCAGCTTGGCTCATGACAGTGCTTGGTACGGTATATACGATTTGGGGTATAAGACAATCTTTTAAAAATAAAAACCAAAATAACATTATTGTAAATACTGCTGAAAATATTAAACAAAATCAACAAGAAGATGTAAAATCGAATAGAAGTAAAACAAAACACGAGAATAGTGCAATCTGGTTCTTGCTTATAATATTTATATTGGCACCTAATGAGCCCTTGCTTCCACTGATATTATATCCGGCTTCTACGAACAATTATTTTATAATGGTTTTAGTTTCCGTTGTGTTTGGTGTTATGACTATAGCAGCAATGCTCGGAATGACATTTTTAGGGATATACGGTGTACGACTTATTCATTTCAACAAATTTGAGAGACACATTCATACGATAGCAGGACTTTCGATTCTTCTATGTGGGCTTGCAATCTTGCTATTAAAGTTGTAATATTATTGCTCGATTTCTGTCAGCATTTTCAATGTTTCTTCTGCTTCCTGCTCATCAATAGTATTGAGTGCAAAACCTACATGAACAAGCACATAATTTCCAATTTCGGCTTCAGGCAATAAATCCATACATACGGATTTAATTACGCCTCCGAAACTGACTTTAGCAATCTTCATTTCTGATTGAACATCTTCAAATGAAATTATCTTTCCGGGTATAGCAAGGCACATATTATTTATAATTTAAATCTAAAAAATATTATTTTTCCAAAATATTTGCCGCAGCAATCTGCCCCAGTGAAATTCCACCGTCATTAGGTGGAATGCGCTGGTGCCAATATACACTAAAATTATTTTCCTGCAAAAGTTTTATCGTATTTTCAGTTAAAATAGCATTTTGAAAACAGCCGCCGCTTAAAATTATTTTATTCTCTCCGATTCTTTCGGCTATATCCAAAATAATTCTGCAAATGGTATTATGAAACTTCTGTGAAATACTAGATACATTTATATTATTACTTTTATCTTCCAAAATTTCTTCAACCATCGGCTGCCAATCAATATACAAAATATTTTTTTCAATTATGTTGAATTTGTAAAATTCTTTTTTTGCCTCTTTGTAGAGGTGGGTAGAGTAATCTGCTGCGAATTCTACAAGCATTGCTGCTTGTGCCTCATAATTTGAAATTTGCGTTAAATCAAGCATAGAAGCTACGGCATCAAATATTCTGCCTACGCTTGAAGTAATAGGAGCATTTACTTTTTTTACAAGTAATTGATGAAGAACTTTAAGTTCATCAGTTGTAAACCCTATTAATCTCCCTTTGAGAAGGTGGGAATTCCCATTTATATCGAATAATCTTTCACCATATATTTCATATAGCATACCTAAAGCTGAACGGCGAGGTTCTTTGATAGCGATTTCTCCTCCGGGTAATGGAAATTGACGAAACTGTGCAACATGTTTAAATGTGTTATCTGTCGAAAGAAAAAATTCTCCACCCCAAATAGAGCCATCAAAGCCAAAACCCGTACCATCGAATGCTACACCCAAAGCATTCCCGGTAATGTAATTCTCGGCTCTACATGAAGCTACATGGGCTATATGATGCTGAATTTCGAACGAATCTTTTTGTAATTCTTTTGCAAATTTATGAGAGAGATACTCAGGATGGGAATCGCAAATAATTTTTGGATGTGGTATTCCATACATTAATTGAAAATCCTGGATCACTTTTTGAAATGTTTGGTATGCTTCGTTTGTTGATAAATCACCGATGTGCTGGCTGATGAAAACATTCTTTCCGCTTTTCAATGCAATTGTATTTTTAAGATGTCCGCCAACTGCGAGCATTTGAGAATCATTATTATTATCTTCAATTTGTATTGGTAAAGGTGCATAGCCTCTCGCCCTACGCATAACCATTGGTCTGCCGGCTATAATTCTCACTATTGAATCGTCAACATGGCGGACAATAGGTCTGTCATGTACAAGAAAATAATCCGCAATGTTCTTTAATTTTTCGTAAGCTTCACTCTCATTTATGCATATTGGTTCTTCGGACAAATTGCCGCTTGTGGCTATCACAGGGGAATTTAATTCTTTCATTAACAAATGATGAAGTGGCGTATATGGCAACATTATACCGAGATATGGGTTTCCGGGAGCGACTTCAGGAACAGGGCTGTTCTTAATTATGGATTCCTGCTTTCGCAGGAATGACATTTCTTTTAAATTATGATTTCTCTTTAAAAGCACTATAGGTGATTCTGGAGAGAGCAGTGTTCTTTCTTCAATATCAGATACAAAGCAAATTTCTTTGATAGATTCAATATCCGTAAAAATGAGGGCGAAAGGTTTTTCTTCACGATGTTTTCTTTCACGGAGCCTATTGACAGCGGCTGAGTTACAGGCATCTGCGAGTAATTGATATCCGCCTATACTTTTTAATGCGACAATTTTTCCCTGCCTAATAATTTCGACAATCCGTACAATAGCATCATTATTTTTTGAAATTATTTTCTCTTCAGCATCCCAAAGCTCGACATGAGGTCCACATACAGAACAGGCAGTAGGTTGAGCATGGTAACGCCTGTCAAGCGGATTTTCATATTCCTTTTTACATTCAGGACACATTTCAAAATTTTTCATTGAAGTATTTGGACGGTCGTAAGGTAATTTTTCAATAATTGAAAATCGTGGTCCGCAATTCGTACAATTGATGAAGGGATATAAATATCTCCTGTTAAGGGGGTCAAACATCTCTTCTATACAATCGGGACAGGTAGCAATATCGGGCATAATAAATGCTGAGACTTCGCCCTGACTGCTGCTATGACGAATTTCAAATTTATCATATCCAATTGCATCAAGGTAAGAAAATTCGAGACTGCTTATATATGCAAGAGCCGGTTTTTCCTGCTCAATCCTTTTTACAAAAATATCCACAGTTTCTTTTGTCCCCTCTACTTCAATAAAAACGCCTTCCGAATTATTCAGCACATATCCATTCAACTCCATCTCTGTTGCAAGGCGGTAAATGAAAGGACGGAAGCCGACACCCTGAACGGCACCGTGAATAATTATTTTAAGCCGGACAGGCATTAATCAGCCTTTATATTGGATATCAGCCATTTGCACCATTCATCAATTCCCTGACCAGTCATGCAGGACATATCGAATATTTTCAATGCAGGATTTATAGATAAAGCATTTTGTTTTAATATATCAATACTAAATTTCAGTCCACCTGTGTTTTCTGATTGAGTTGACAAATACGGCAGCAAATCTATTTTATTAATCAGCATTGCCCCGGCATTTCTGAATATGGCAGGATATTTCAGAGGCTTGTCCTCTCCTTCGGTTGTTGTTGCAATCACTATCTTCAAATCTTCACCGAGGTCATAACCTGCAGGACAGACGAGATTCCCTACATTTTCGATTATAAGCAAATTTATATCGGTTGAATCAAAGCGGCTGAAGGCATCCTTAACTAAATTTGCTTCAAGATGACATCCTCCGTTAGTTACAATCTGAACAACAGGAATGTCAAATGTATCTATGCGGCGTGCATCGAGATCTGTCTGCACATCCCCTTCGATGACAGCAATTTTAATTTTGTTTTTTAATTCTGAAATTGTTTTTTCAATTATGGTTGTTTTCCCTGCACCGGGAGAACTGAGCATATTTATTACAAAAATATGATTGTCTCTGAAAATCTTGCGGTTCTCTGCGGCAATTACATCGTTTTTTTCTAAAACTTTTCGCTCGACTGTTATCAGGCTCATACTGCCTCCTCAATATTATCAAATAGTTCAATTTCGGTTACATTTAATTCTTGACCTTCTAAAATTGTAATATCCGTATTGCCGCACTCAGGGCAGAGAAACATGAAGTCATCAACAACGGTTTCCACATGGCAATTATTACATTTTATTTTAAGTGGTATTTCTTCGATGAGCATTGTGCTATTTTGCATTTCGGTGTCATTAATACATGCTTCGTAACAAAACTTCAGTGAATCAGGCAAAACATTGCTGAATTTACCTATTTCTACTCTGACAGATTTAATTAGATGCTTCTGTCCTACTGGTACGGATTGCCCGATTATTTCTATTATCTCTTGTGCTATCGAAAGCTCGTGCATACTTTAATTAAGAATTAAAAATTAAGAATTAAAAATTAAATTCAGGAAGAATTTTTCCAAAATCTAACAAACAAATTTAATGATTATTTGAGTATAAATATTATAATTTAATCTTTTAATAATGGGAGTGTTGGTATTTATAATTATATCGCAATAGAAGTATTTAAGAAGAATGTGACAAAGGCGGTAGTCTAGATTTTATAAATAAAAAAAGAGTTAGATAAAACTACCCAACTCTAATTTTCCTGCTCCTGAGCACAGACTTGAACTGTGGACCCTCTGATTAACAGTCAGATGCTCTAACCAACTGAGCTACTCAGGAATAATTTAGATTACAAAAATAAGGATTTTTTTTCATTCCTTCAAAATGAACATAATATTTTTTCTTCATATAATTGTTTATATATTTGTTCTATAAAATTAATAATAATATTTTATGAAACATAAATTCCAATGATTGTAACAACTGAAGCCGTCGTACTGAAATCGAGGAAATACGGCGATTCGAGCAAGATTGTATCCCTTTTTTCTAAAGATGAAGGGAAAATTTCAATCATTGCAAAAGGAGCAAGGCAGACAAAAAATAAATTTGGTAGCTCACTTAATCCCTTGAGTTATTGCTCGGTTCAATATTACAAAAAACCGCAGCAAGAACTTCATACTTTATCGAAAGCGGAATTAATAAAACCCTGGAACAGGCTTACAGAATCTTACGAGCATCTCTCATGCGGCTTGGCTATTCTCGAATCTTTATCACTTACTATACACGAAAATGAGAATAATGAAGAACTATTCGCGGCTCTAATTAATATTTTTTCAATGCTTAACGAAACCGAAAATAATCCTTTTGCATATTTTACGTCTTTCCAACTGCAATTGGCGAGCTTGTTGGGTTTTAACATAGATTTTAATACGAAGAATTTACAATCTAATATCACGGCAAATAAAAAAATATACTTTTCTCTCGAAAGCGGATTACATATTTCCGAGCAGGATAGAATTCAAAAAAAGTTTTTTATATTTGATATTGAAACTTATAAAATATTAGAAGAAATCTCAATGAATAATTTTGAATCTATAAAAAATATCCCTCTTAATGAGAAAGCAAAGAGGCAGATTATTGATTTTTTTATCAGCTATTTCAGTTTTCATCTTGACAAAAAATTTTACTTCAGGGCATTTAATCTAATGAAGGTTTGACTATATAAATGATATTAAACATACTTTTCACATTATTACTTGTTTGTCTGAACGCATTTTTCGTTGCTGCAGAATTTGCAATTGTTACGGTACGCATTTCGCAAATTGAACTGAGAATCCGCACAGGTTCAAAACTTGCAAAAATCGCCATGAATATTATTTTACATTTGGATTCATATTTATCCGCTACACAGTTAGGCATCACTCTTGCATCTCTCGGTTTGGGATGGATTGGAGAGAGCATCGTTGCAGAAATTATCAGAAATATAATGTCATTATTCGGACTACATTTAACAAATTTGCTGTCCCACCAAATTGCATTGCCCGTTGCGTTTTTGACCATTACAATACTTCAAATAATATTCGGTGAACTTTTGCCGAAGTGGATTGCTATACAACGTCCGGAAAAACTCTCACTCACGCTTTCAATACCCCTGAAAATTTTCTATTATATTTTCAGACCTTTTATCTGGGTGCTGAATAAATTAGCAAATGTTTTAATTA
>JBEKWK010000219.1:0-5962 GCA_049513175.1 FCB group bacterium | reverse complement strand
GAACCATTTCACCTGAATTAACCCTTCTTTCTAATTCATTCAGTCCTCGAATTCCCCCGATGAAATCAATTCTTTTACTTGTCCTAGGGTCTTCTATTCCCAAAATTTCATCGAGAACATATTTTTGTAATATAGCTACATCGAGGCTTTCAACAGGGTCCGGAATATTTAACAAATCCGAATTTGCATTAAGTAAATACCATTTCTTATCAATGAAAAGACCAATTTCTCCCTTCTTTGAAGGTTTTAATTGCTTTTCTGATTCTTTAATAGAAAAATGGAATTTTATTTTATTAAAAAATTCTTCTTTGCTCAAACCATTTAAATCTTTGACAACCCTGTTATAATCCATGATGTATAGATGGCTCGCAGGAAAAAGAACGGCAAGAAAGAAATTATATTCTTCATTCCCTTTGTGATTTGGATTCGTCTTTTGACGTTCCCTGCCAACTATTCCTGCAGATGCTGAACGGTGATGACCGTCGGCAATATAAAAATTATTAACTTTTAAAAGGGATTCATGGATTTTTTGAATCGTTGACTTATCCTTTATAACCCAGGTTTGATGCCTTATCCCATCAGCAGCCACAAAATCATTTTCAGGCTTCTGATTTTTAATTTCATCAACTATTTGATTAATATCTTTTACATCACGATATGTCAGAAAGATTGGACCTGAATGTGCATTAGTTACACGCACATGATTAGAGCGGTCTTCTTCTTTATCTTTCCTTGTTTTTTCATGCTTCTTAATCACATCATTCCAATAATCATCAACAGAGGCACAACCTACAAGACCAAACTGAGTCCTTCCATCCATAGTTTGTGCATACAAATAAAAATAAGGTTCTTTATCTTCTACAAGTATACCATCATTTATTAATTTCAATAAATTTTCTTTCCCTTTTTCATATACTTTTGGGTCGTATAAATTTATTCCTTTGTCAAGGTCAATTTCCGGTTTACCAACATGCAAAAAAGATAAAGGATGTCCCTTTACTTCTTCTCGTGCTTCATCTGAATTTAAAACATCATAAGGTTTAGAAGCAACTTCAGCCGCTGTTTCGGGAGTCGGTCTGAATGCTTTAAACGGACGAAAAACTGCCATAAATTTCCTTTACTTAATAATCCATTAATTAAACAATCATCAATAAAAATCACTTCGAATAAAAATCCGAATCATACAATTTATTTTGGTCGTCCTCATAAAGAGCATACTGGAAACCCTTCTGGATGCTGTATGCACCGGTATTTCCATATTTATCGAGTGCAATAAAACCTACCTGGAAATCTTTATAATCAGGTTGTTTTTTTACTATTCTTTCGATGGCTAATATGCAGGCTTCCTGTGGAGTTTTACCGCTTCTCATCAATTCAACGATTAAAAAACTGCCTGCCATTTTAATAACCGCTTCACCTTTTCCTGTTGCAGAAGCCGCTCCCACCTCATTGTCCACATATAAACCTGCCCCGATAATTGGAGAATCTCCCACTCTTCCATGATACTTCCATGCTAAGCCACTTGTCGTACAAGCCCCGGATAAGTTTCCATCCATATCGAGTGCTGTCATGCCTATTGTATCATGATTATCAAATTTCGCAGGAGTATAGTTATTGTCTTTTAACCATTTTTGCCATTCTGTTTTAGCTTTTTCTGTCAGGAGATTTTCTTTTTTAAAACCGTTATCCAATGCAAATTTAAAAGCACCATCCCCTACAAGCATAATATGCGGAGTTTTCTCCATAACTAATCTTGCAACAGAAATTGGATGCATAATATTTTGAAGAAAAGCAACTGACCCGCAATTCCCATGTTCATCTATTATACAGGCGTCAAGCGTTACATAGCCGTCTCTATCAGGAAATCCTCCATACCCAACGCTTGTGACATTAGGGTCACCTTCGGGAATTCTTACACCTTGTTCGACAGCATCCAAGGCTCTGCCGCTTTTGTTAAGTATTTTCCATGCCGCATCATTTGCGGCAAGACCATGCTGCCATGTTGAAATAACAATAGGTTTTTTGTGTTTGGATTTATTTTTGTATTTCGCAAATGTTTCTAATTTAGCCACAGATGGAATTGTCATTAATCCAAGTGTGGCTAAAGTAATTTTAGAGAAAAATTCCCTTCTTGTTCCCATAACTAATATAATAAATAAACTTTTTATTAACCTTTTAATACATTAATAACCTTTTGTGCGATTTCAGCACCAACTCTATCCTGAGCTTCATTTGTCGAAGCGCCGATATGAGGTGTAACTGATACTCTTGGATGATTAATTAATTCTTTCTGAGCATCAGTTGGCGGTTCGCTTTCGAAAACATCAATACCTGCCGCGGTAACCTGCCCACTATTTAAAGCCTCGAGCAAATCTTTCTCGGATACCACTCCGCCACGGGCGCAATTAATTACAATAACCCCTTTTTTCATTTTAGCAAATTCTTTTGCGGTGAGAGCAGGTCCTTCTGCTTTTATTAGGGGCATATGAAGAGAGATAAAATCTGAGTTTGCTAATATATCATCTTTAGTTGTAAGTTTTACATTTAAATCAATTTCTTTTACAAACGGGTCAAATGCAATAACCTTCATTCCAAGACCCAAAGCACGTTTTGCTACTTCCTTACCAATATTTCCAATTCCTAATAAACCTAGTGTTTTTCCTGTTAATTCAATTCCCTTTGCATATTCTTTTTTGGGCCATTTGCCTGCACGCATTTCAGTATTGCTAAGATTCAAAAACCTGCAAACCGCAAACATATGACCTATTGCCAATTCTGCTACCGATATTGAAGAAGCTCCGGGCGTGTTCAAAACCGGTATTCCCTTTTCTTTTGCATAGGCAGTATCAATATTATCCAGCCCTACTCCACCTCTTGCTATTGCTTTTAAATTTCCTTTATCAATTACATCCTTGGTAACCTTAGTTGCAGACCTTACTATTATAGCATCATATTGTGCAATATTAGCAAGAAGCTCTTCAGGTGTATATTTTGTGTCAACTACCTCAAAACCTGCTGATTTTAACAAATCGGAACCTACTTTTTCAATACCATCAGATATTAGAATTTTCATATTTACCCCTTTTAAAATTTTGTTATAAAGAATTAATAATAATATACCTTAATGAAATTAATTTCATACAGAACTTCAAAAATAAAGAAAATCCTATAGTACCACAAAAAATACTTTAGAAGACATTGCTGATAAGATGAAATAAAGCCTTTTGTATGTTAAATTCAATCAGAAGTTTGTAATTTTGTTTCTAAAAATATTCATCTTAAAAATATTCAAATATGAAAATAAAAAAACCAACAAGCACAAATCCGGCGGATTACGAAATCCTGATTCGCAAAAGAGGAATTGGAGAGTATGCTTCATATTGCCCTCAGCTAAATTATATGTTAAAAGGCACTGCACACGAAGAAGTGAAAGAGCGTATGAAGGAATATATTGAAATCTATATTAACAGTCTTTCAAATTCTTAACAATATTTATTAGACTGAATGGATGTAATTCATAAAATATTTGCAAGATGGTATCTAAGAATAATTATTTTTCTTTGCATATTTATTTGTATTTTTTTGCCAGTCAATACTATTTATGCAATCTTAAAGGTTCATATCACATCTTTCAATTATGACTTTTTTGAAACCCTTGGGATTTTTAATTTTATATTATTTCTAATCATATTTATATCACTTCTATTAAGCTCTATGCTGATTGAAAAGTTTAGGATATCTGATAAATTCTTCACATTTGGTTTAAAATTCGACTTATGGGTTATTAAAGATATATTTTTAGGTTTTATTATAGTAAGTATTGCAATTATTATTTTTTACCTATTTGCTTTTATTACAGGTTCAAAAATTACTTTTCATGAACCGCTTTATCTTACTTTTTTGACTTTTACATTAACTACATATTTTTTAGCAGCATCTGAAGAATTGCTTTTCAGAGGGATAATTTTTCAAGCTGTTCTCGAGAGATTCAAACCGGGCTTTACAATAATTTTTACAAGTATTATTTTTGCATTAGCACATTTTTTAAATCCGCATTATACTTTTCTTTCTGCATTCAATATCTTTTTAGCAGGTATTCTTTTAGCAATCATGTATATTAAGACTCTATCACTTTGGCTGCCAATTACATTTCATTTTTTATGGAACTGGTGCCAGTTAGTTTTTTTAGGTTCCCCGATTAGCGGATATAATAATGATTCGTTCATAATTAAAGTTGATTTCTCGACACTCCCACATTGGCTTTCCGGAGGAGAATTCGGAATCGAGGGAGGAATTATTACTACCTTATTATTATTATCTTTTACAATAATAGTTATCAGATATTCAGATGACTCCCCATATATTTCCTCTATTTTATTTAAAAGAAGATACCTGGAATCTCAACTTTTATCAGGATAATACCTTTTAATGATTATATAATACTTCATTATTACAAGTCTAAATCAAGGTTTTACAATATTTATTTATTAATTTTGTCTTTATATTGTTTTGTAAGTATGATTAAATCAAGGTTTCTTGATAGAAATAAAAATGAGTTCAAAATATAGAATTATATTAATATCGATTTCAATATATTTTTTCTTAGTTCCAAACATAACTTCTGCACAATGGGCATTCCTGAAAGAAGATGCGGATACATTAGTTCGTCTTGGCACAGATTACATCTATAATGTTCAATTTGATAAAGCCTCTAAGTGCTTTCAAAAAGTGATTGAAATGTATCCTGATAATCCTGCTGGTTATTTCCTTGATGCGATGATAGACTGGTGGAAAATTACTCTCTACCGTGAATCCGAAGAAGTTGATAACAGTTTCATGACAAAAATAGATAAAGTCCTCAAAGTATGTGATAAAAAACTTGCTTCAAAACCTTACGATATTACTGCACTTTTTTTCCAGGGTGGAGCTTTAGGTTACAGGGGGAGATTTTATTCAGTTCGGCAACAATGGATGAATGCTGTAAGGGACGGAAAAGCAGGGTTTGATATTCTTGTAAAATGCTGGGAACTCGCACCTGGAAATCATGACATTATGCTTGGAACAGGAATTTATAATTATTTTGCCGCAGTGCTTCCTGAAAAATATCCTGCATTAAAACCAATTTCAGCATTCATGCCGACCGGCGATAAAAATATCGGTATTCTTCAACTTGAAGCCTCAGGTAAATATGCAAGATATGCAGCTACGGAATCCAAAGTTATTTTACTACAAATATATTATCAATGGGAAGAAAATTATAACAAAACTTTAGCAGTTGCAGATGATTTATACAAACATTATCCGAATAATCCTTATTTTCACAGGTATCTCGGTAGGTCTTATGTAGCTCTGGGTATGCGGGATAAATGGGAAGAATGCTGGAGGGAAATTCTGAAACGATGTATTAATAAACAACTCGGTTATGACAGGGTAACATCTCGCGAAGCTTTGTACTATGTCGGCACAGGATTAATGTATCGCGGTGATTATGAAAATGCTCTTAAATATTTTTATAAATGCGATGAAGCATCGAGATATATTGACAAGGAACCTTCGGGTTTTATGATTAGAACTAATTTGTACATAGGACAAATATTCGACAGGCAGGGAAAGAGAAAATATGCGATTCAGCAGTATCAGAAAGTTGTAAGCTGGAAAGATTATCAAGGTTCGCAAAAAGAAGCGGAGGGTTATATTAAAACTCCTTTCGGGCATTAATTTTAATAAATATTTTAGGCAAAACCAGAATGAAAAAAATATATTTACTTTTAATTATATCTATTTTATTTCAAATAAATATTGCTAAATCTCAACAGGATTCTGCACCCAGTCAGCATGTAAAGCTCGGTATTGATATATTGATTCAAAACGATTTCAAATTACTTAAAGGAAAAAAAATAGCATTATTAACAAATAATACCGGCAGAACCTTTGATTGTAGTTTGACGGTTGAGGAATTTCT
>JBEKWK010000218.1:0-5966 GCA_049513175.1 FCB group bacterium | reverse complement strand
TAATGAAGATATTGAAGATAACAAGATTGTAGTAGTACCCAGACCAAATAATTGCTACCCCCAGGATTATGCCTGGCGTAAAACCGAAGACGGTCATTCGGAAAACAGAAGAGTTGAGATTGATGCTTCAAATCCTGCTCTCTTTGCTCCCGTAGCCGGAGAAAAATACGAAGAAGTAGAAGAGGTATTACCTGTAAGTTTTGAATTTACTCCAACTATAAACGAACCTGATAAAGTAATTAATTGGAATTTATTTGCTTCACAAAACGGAAAAAATATTTTTGAATTGTCCGGCAATGGAAATCCCAAAGATATTCCATATAATATATCGGATAATGATATAAGAAAAATAAATCCCGATTTGCCTTTGAATATATCCATAAATGTATTCGACGATAAGGGCAATTCCACTTCAGCTTCAAAGATTCTCAACTTTGTCAAAGATACGTCAGATTATGAAATTGAAAGATTAACTTTAGTCTTATTCAAATTGTCCGACTTTACTTTAGACAAGAGAATGAAAAATGATATTAATAATTTTTTGCATGGCTTGGATAGCAATTCGACAATTTCTATTATCGGGTATTCCGATTCCCTCGGCGATGAAGCTTCAAATATCACACTCTCTGACATGCGGGCTATGGAAGTAAGAAATTTCATTTTAGGTATTGCACCTAAAGCAAAAATTGAAAAAGTGACAGGCGTGGGTTCAAAAAAATATGCTCCGGGTATATTTTCTTATTCCACACAAGAAGAAAGATTTTTAGCAAGAACAGTAGAATTGATTATTAAAAAGAAAAGGAATAGTTAATTCTCAATATTAATTATTATAATCTATTCTATTTTTTATTTGTAATATTTGCAAAATGATGCAATGAAATCCCCGCTGCTATGGCGACATTCAAAGACTCTGCTCTCCCAAAACCGGGAATAACATAATCATAGTTTAATAACTTTTTAATTTCAGGTGATATACTATTTGCTTCGCTTCCAAAGATAATTCCAAAATTTCCTTTCGGTTTACATTCTTTTATATTATGCCTTCCATCCAACACAGCACCGTATAATTCTATATTTTTGTACTCTTTTATAATATAATTTTCAAGATTATTGTTTTGAATAATATTGCATCTGAAAATACTACCCATTGTAGAACGGACAGTTTTTGGATTATATAAATCTGCACAATTATTTCCCAAAATTATTTCTGTAAAACCGAACCACTCTGCAGTTCTTATTATAGTACCCACGTTTCCCGGCTCAGACACACCGTCTAAAGCAATAAATGGCTTCTTTTGATTAATACTTGGAGGAGGAATTTTTACGACGGCTAAAATGTCTTGTGGCGTTTGGGTGTCTGATAATTTTTCAAATTGTTTTTCATCAATATTAAAGATTTCTATTCCTCCGGAGATAAATATTTTAGCAATATTTAAAGATGTTTTATTTGCATCATTTTTTAAAATTATAAAATCAGTTTTATAATTACTTGATATAAGTTCCGAACAAAGATGCTCTCCTTCGGCTAAAAAACATTGATGTTCATCTCTCCCCTTTTTGGTTTTCAAAGAGGAAATCATTTTCACTTGATTTTTTGTTAGTTGTTTTGTATTAATCATTCTCGCTTAAAAATATTTCATATTATTTATATACAAATTTAAAAATAATCAGAACAAATCCCTTTAATATTCGTAAATTTGTTGAATGAGAAATAAAACTTTAATAGCGAACCAAACTTTAAACCTGAAAGGCACAATAAGGGGGAATTCATTTATTTCCTGCCTTTCGATACAATCTTTTCTAATTAGCACTCTCAGAATTACATCAGATTTTCCAGGTTAATTTTCTTTTCATTCAAGTTGCAGCTTTCAATTCTTATTACTAGAATTAAACATTAATTTATTTACAAATAAAATTAACCGGGGAAAAATCATGAACACAAAAATAAAATTTAAACCACAATATCATGTCGAAGCACAAAACGTAATAGATGAATTAAAAAATTATATGCTTATTGATGGATTCGATATGGTGCTGGATTTGGAAAACAGCCCTAATCTTTATTTCAAAGACAGGAGAACAGGAAAGCAATTTGCAGACTTTTTCACATGTTTCGCTTCGATGCCTATCGGATTAAATCATCCAAAATTATTGGATGAGAACTTCATAAGGCATATCGGTTCAATAGCCGTAAACAAACCTTCAAATTCGGATATATATACTGAAGAAATGGCAACTTTTGTAAAAACTTTTCATAAGATTGCAGTTCCCAGACAATTCAAACATTCTTTTTATATCAGCGGCGGTGCGTTAGCTGTCGAAAACGCACTTAAAGCAGCATTCGATTGGAAGGTCAGAAAAAATTTCAGAAAAGGTTATAAGGAAGAGAAAGGGACACAAATAATTCACTTCCGGCAGGCATTCCACGGGAGAAGTGGATATACTCTTTCCATTACTAATACAGACCCAAATAAAACAAATTATTATCCAAAATTTGATTGGCCCAGGATAACTAATCCTAAAATTAATTTCCCTTTAACAAAAGATAATCTTTCTAAAGTCATTGAACTCGAGAAACAAGCTGTCAATGAAATTAAAAATGCTTTCAAAGAAAATAAAGATGATATTGCAGCCATTATCATCGAGCCAATACAGGGAGAAGGAGGTGACAATCACTTCAGACCTGAATTCATGCAGTCCTTGAGAGAACTTGCAAATGAAAATGATGCCCTTCTGATATTCGATGAAATTCAAACCGGTGTCGGGGCAACAGGAACAATGTGGGCTTTCGAGCAGTCAGGAGTTACTCCGGATATATTGGTGTTCGGCAAAAAAATGCAGGTTTGCGGAATTATAGCAACTGCAAGAATTGACGAAGAACCGGATAATGTTTTCCATGTATCCAGCCGCATAAATTCTACCTGGGGAGGCAGCCTTGTGGATATGGTGCGTGCAACCCGATATCTCGAAATTATTCAGGAAGAACAATTGCTCGAAAATGTTAAAAAAGTTGGAAAAATACTATTAGAAAAAATAAATTCTTTACAATTGGAATATCCTGATTATATTTCAAATGTTAGAGGAAAAGGATTTTTCTGTGCATTTGATGTACGTGAGACCGAAATCAGAAACAAATTAA
This sequence comes from FCB group bacterium, assembly GCA_049513175.1. Classification (GTDB taxonomy): domain Bacteria; phylum Bacteroidota; class Ignavibacteria; order Kapaibacteriales; family UBA2268; genus JBEKWK01. Next base: position 2,827 of record JBEKWK010000218.1, on the reverse strand, counting down.
GAGAGAAATGTTTTAAAGAAGGATTATTAATCCTGCCTTGCGGGGATAAATCTTTAAGATTCCGCCCGCCGCTGAATCTATCTGAAGAAAAACTCAACGAGGGATTTGATATAATTATAAACTCAGCAAAAAAAGTATTTTAATTATTTCTCAATTTAAAAAAAGCGGAGCAGGATAATTCCTCACTCCGCTTATTATTTTTTAAACAATGATTCTTATCTTATAATTACCATCTTCTCTAATTTAGAGAACAGTCCCGATGTTATTTGGTACCAATATACACCGTTAGGCAAATTTGATAAATTCAAATCAACAGAGTAAATTCCTGCCTTTAGGTACTCCTGAATAGGAGACAAAACTATCTTGCCAATTTCATTATATATCAATATTTTTGAAAAGCCATCCTTATTAATTTTAAAATTTAATATTGCTTTATTATTTGTAACAGGATTTGGTGCCAATGTTACCAAAGTAAATGAAGTATTCCATAATGTAATATATGCTGTACATCCATTTATATCAATACCATCAAATTGATCATTCATATTTACTTCTATCGGTACTGAAATACTATCAAAATCCTGATTAATTGTTGTATTGAAAGTAACATTTAAAATTTCACCTTCACTGAAATTAATAATATTTGGGAAAGAACTGATGAGTTGTAAAGTCAACACACCAGGAAAATCTTGTATTGCAACATTCTGCAATTGATATTTACCTTGGAGTAAGTTCCCTACTCTTATATCCGGCATATTCACTTTTAATAATGTACTATTAAAATTAATCTTAATATCAAACCCGGAAATAGGCACTCTATAAGAAATATCATTTATATTAGTTTTATCAATATTTAAAATAGCAGTAAATTTTTCATCTTTGCTTATGGGTTTTTCAGGTAATTTTAATAATGTTTCCGCATAAAGATAAATTGTATTTCCAATAACCTCACATGAATCAGCACATACTTTTCCATTATTTTTATAATATGCTATTAACCAAACTTTGTGAATAGTAATTGTCAAAGGAGGATATGTTATGCTGTCCCGTCTTGCCGTATATGTTATCATAACATCCTTGGTTGCACCGTATGCTAATAAATATGCGGTGAGGGAATCCGCCGATGATCTGAAAGTGAATGATCCATTGCTCTGAGGATTCTCCGGTACAATCCTGATTGAATCTAATATTAGCGGTTCTGTACCGATATTGGCTATGTTTGCCATGATATCCGCTGTGTTTCCATTACTAGCTGTAACAGTGCCACCTGTCAACTGGACATCAATTATTTTGATTTGTCCTAATAGTTCAAAAGCGATTATAATCAGAAAAGTTATTAATATTATAATTTTTTAAATCATGGAATACCTGTAAAAATTATTATAAGCAATAACAACTTAAATGATTAAAAGTTACATAATTTTATGAAATATTTAATAAAAAAGCGGAGTCCGGTCAAACCAAACTCCGCTTATTTTTCTTACTCTATGGTATTTATCTTGTAATTACCATCTTCTCTAATTTCCTGAACGGTCCTGATGCCATCTCATAGTAGTAAACACCACTTGGCATATTAGTAACATCAAGATTAATTGTATATGTACCCGTCTTCAACTCTTCCTGAACAGGTACGGCAATTATTGCTCCGCTCGTGTTGAATATCCTTATCTCTGTATATCCATCAATTCCGACACCAAAGTTTATTGCAGCGGTGTTGTTTATGACCGGATTCGGATTGACGGATTCTAATGAATATGCTGTCGTTGAAATTGCTACCTTACGCAAATTATATTCGCAAGTAGGCTGTAATGAAACCGGTCCATTAACACCCGATACAACAGCGCAATTCGGGTTACTTGTCGCGATGGTAAAGGTAACCGGTGATGCGTTGTTTGAATCTTTGGGCAGATAAGTGTCAATGTCTAAATTTAATATTTCACCTGCAGTATAATTAAATTTAGTGCTTTGACTTACTAAACTAAGTGTTATTATGCCCGGATTGTCAGTTATCTTCACATTCTGTAAGGTGAAATTGCCTTGTAATAAGCTCCCTACATGGATATTATTCGGTACTACCTTCAGGAATGAACCGTTGTATGTTATCGTTACATCCAATTGGTTTACTCCTGCATCCGACATATCATTTGAGTTGCCCGGACCTATCTGTAAGCTCACATGAGCCGGTGATGCTATCCTTACGGCTGTTGGAGGAACAGTTACTTTGGTTGTCCTTGTGAAAAATTCTGCAGTTCCGGTCACTTCACAGGTATCCACTTTCAAAGCACCATTCTTTACAGAGTAAACCAAAATCCATGCCTTATGAGTGGTTTGTGGCGGAGGTGGTACTGTTATACTGTCACGTCTTGCCGTATATGTTATCGTAATATCCTTGGTTGCACTGAATGCCAATAAATATGCGGCGAGTGAATCTGCGGCTGTTTTGAAATTGAACAAACCGATACTCTGCGGATTCTCAGGAATTATCCTTACTGAATCAATCATGATTGGGTCGGTTCCTACATTTGCTAAATTGCAAATGATATCTGCTGTTGTGCCATTGCAGGTTGTAGCTGTACCTCCGGTAGGTTGTACGCCTAATTGCTTACCTGAACCTGTCCAGTTTGATACTACCTCTGCCTCGGCATTGCTCTTACTGGCTAATGCCGCTGTAAATGCTCCAAGATTCGGGGCTACAAACTGTCCCTCAAATTCAATAAATTCTCCCTGCTGCAATACAATTGGGAATGTCAATTTTGTCTTATCATATCTGAAACCTTGTGTACCGAAAGCTGTTAAATCAGGTTGTATCTCGTTACCGGTGGGCTGT
>JBEKWK010000217.1:0-5988 GCA_049513175.1 FCB group bacterium | reverse complement strand
TTACAACATCCCTTATCATCTCTCTTAAATTTTCAACTAAACTGATATTAAAATTCTGCTCCATGTTAATCCTACTGTATATTTTGACTATATTTCTTAATCTCTCCCTATTAATTTATATTGTTTGAAAACCTGAAAGTTTAAAACAATTCATTCATTCAGGACTTTACGAAACGCAATTTTCGATTATGCGATTTTTTGCATTTCCTGAAAAAAATTATAGTATTTTTGTAAAAAGAAATGTATAGTAGAAATTCAGTAATAATGAGAATAGCTCAGACTGAAATTGGTGAAGGATTAGAAACTATTAAGATATATTAACAATACCTTTTTAAAGTGTTGTAAATACTTGTTGATTCTAATAATTTAAATGATTCTCAACTGAATCTATTAACTTTTTAGTAAATTAAAAATCGTTGTAACTATTTAAAATATAAGAAATTAACAATGTATTAAAATAGAAAAATATGATTTGGGAAGAATAGATTTTTATATTTAGATTTATTAATATATATAGCTGAATACTAAGATTGCGTCTAATCTTCTTAATATACCTTTTATCTATTTTAGTATAATTTAAGACCGGATTTGAATCTAATTTGAATCTATGTTTAAGAAGTATTTATATTTTTTCAGGAAATATAAAACATTCAATCGGAACATGATGAATATGTAAATTATGAATAGGAATTAATCAACAATAGTTGATTTGGAATTTTAAAATAAAAGTGTATATTAGTTTAGCTCGGAATTGAATCAGTGTAGGGTTTAAAAATATTAAGATATATTAACACCAATATAATTAAGTGTAGTAGATACTAATTGTTACTTATAATTTAATTGAATCTATACTGAATTTGAACACTTTTGAGCATTTTTGAAATCGTTGTAACTATTTTAATATTAGTATCTTACGTATGTATTAATATGGTAAAATATGATTTGGGAGGAATAAATTCTGATTTTTTTCCAATAAATTTTTCTAATTAGTTTTTCGTTTTAAAATGGTAAATTTGATTTTAACGGAAATATTTTATGTTTTAAATTCTATAAGTTTATCATGAATAATATCTTTAAAATTATTTGCTTAGCCACTTTGTCCTTTATACTTGCCTCCTGTAATGGTTCTAACAATACCGGATGCGATGTGAGCGGGGACGGTAAAATTGTTAACGATAACAGAACTATTGACAGCATCAGCAGTATTTATTTTACATTAGCCGGAAATCTTCATATAACACAAGGTCAGTTGCAGAGCCTGGTGATTACTTCGGATGATAATATTACACCCGAAATAAGCACTACTGTAAGTTCTAATGAACTGAAGATAAAGTCCGCTAAATCTTTATGTCCGACAAGTCTCGATGTGAACGTTACGATGGCAGCCATCAATAATATTACTTTTACCGGTTCAGGAAGTATCAGTTCGGTAGGAAATATAAACGGAGCTGATATATCCGTGAATATGTCCGGTTCCGGAAACATTACTTTTACCGGGAAAGCCCATAGCTGCTATTCTCAGTTAGACGGGACAGGTAATATTTTGCTTGATAACCTGGAAACTGTTGCTTCGACTGCTATACTTAACGGCTCAGGTAATATAAAGATATGGGTTGATGAAACTTTGGAAGCGGTTATAAACGGTAGCGGGAATATTTATTACAAGGGGAACCCTTCACCTTCTAATATTCATATTACTATTAACGGTTCGGGTAATGTAATCCATTTACCATCATAAATTAATTTTATGGCATTATTAAATCTCGGTTTCCTTGCATCACACGGTGGAAGCAATATGCAGGCAATTATTGATGCCTGTAAAAACGGGAAGCTTAACGCAAAACCTGCATGTGTCATATCTAATAATTCCGAATCCTATGCATTAATCAGAGCAAGGAATGAAGGAATTCCCACATATCATATAAGCCAAAAACTTTATCCTGAACAGCATGATTTGGACAATGCAATAATTAATACTTTCCGCTCTCACAGGGTTGACATAATCTGCCTTGCCGGATACATGAAAAAGTTGGGAGACAAAGTTCTCGATACATTTAAGAATAGAGTTTTAAATGTCCATCCGGCACTGCTTCCTAAATTCGGGGGAAGCGGAATGTATGGAAACTTTGTACATCAGGCTGTTCTTGCCGCAGGTGAGAAAGTCAGCGGACCTACAATACATCTCGTTGATAATAACTATGACCACGGCAGAATTTTAGCACAGAAATATGTTGATGTTTTTCCCGACGATACTGTCGAAACATTATCTGCCCGTGTACTGGAGCAGGAACATATCTTGTATTCAGAAACTTTGCAGAAGATTGCAGAGGGGATTATAGTATTGTAAATTAAAAATGAATTGGAGAGTTATACTGTGAGAAAAAAAATAAAATTAATTGTAAAAGAATCTGCAATAACAATTATTCAAATCAAAGATAGTGATTACATATCACTAACTGATATTGCAAAATACAGAGATAAGGAAAGAAGTGATTACATTATCCAAAACTGGTTAAGAAACAGAAGTACTATTGAATTTATCGGGTTATGGGAAGTTTTACATAATCCTGAATTTAATTCCATCGAATTCGAAGGGGTTAAAAATCTTGCCGGTTCAAACAGCTTTTCATTAACTCCAAAACGCTGGATTGAAGCAACTAATTCAATAGGAGTTATTTCAAAAGCCGGTCGCTATGGTAGTGGTACTTTTGCTCATCGGGATATTGCCTTCGAATTTGCATCATGGATTAGTCCTGAATTTAAACTGTATCTTATTACTGAGTTCCAAAGGCTCAAAGAAGAAGAAGTACAAACTAAAAGGTTAGAATGGAATTTATCGAGAACACTTGCTAAAGTAAATTATCATATTCACACTGATGCAATTAGAGAACATTTGATACCACCGGATTTATCATCTTTGAAGCAAAAATTTATTTATGCCGGTGAGGCTGATTTATTGAACTTGGCATTATTTGGGAAAACAGCCAAAGAATGGCGGGATGAAAATCCCGATACAGAAGGAAATATTAGAGATTATGCAACACTCGAACAACTTATTGTACTTACAAATTTAGAAAGCCTGAATTCAGTATTTATTAAACAAGGTACTGCTGCTGATTTAAGATTATTCGAATTAAACCGAATAGCAATTGACCAAATGAAGATATTGATTACAAGAGGTGTTTCTAAGAAATTAATAAGAACATAAATATTTTTTGGTAACAAGGTATTTAATCTACTATTTTATCAAAATTAAACAAAATTGAAATGAAAAAAGTATGCTTTTCAAAAATTCTGTTAATGGTCTTTTTGTTAATTTTTTTGTACTCTTGCTCGACCCCGGAAACAAATATTTTACATGGGTATAATTATGTTGTTAAAAAAGAGGATAAAAAATACCAGGTAGATAGTTTTAAGGTTGTAACTGTAATTGATAACAGGAAAATTAAAGATTCGGTAATAGGTGATGCTGATTATGATAAATTGCCTTTAATTATAAACAGACCACTACCTGATTATCTTAAAATGATGTTTAATACACTAATTAGTAAAGATAGTTCACAAAAATATTTTATACCTGTAACTGTTTATATTGATGAGTTTTTCTCGTCAAGGCACTATGATTTTTTTAGTCAATGTGCAAATTTTAAATTCGCATATTTGTTTGAATATCCTAGTGGTTCCGGATTAAAATCATTAAGAATAGAGGACTCACTGAATTTATGCGGAGACCCGAATGTTGGTAATCAAAAAAGATTTTTAATTGATGGAATAAGGGAAACATCAAAATTATTTACATCCCGTATTAAAACCTTACCCATACAAGACACAAAAGGATTCTTGAAAAATGAAACAACAAAAAATGAAATCACAATTGATACTATAAATAAAAAACCGGAACGAATATTTAACCATAAGTATGGAGTTTTATTTAATTATTATACCGGTTTTAAAGATTCAAAAGGGATTTTTCTTACTTACTTAGGAATGGCTAATCATCCGGGTTTGAATACAGAAATAGGTGTTGGTTATGGTTTCTTCTATTTTGATATTCATAATAATAATGTAGAAGCAAATTTTTATGGACTGACAACACCAATAGTATATCGGTATAATTTATCAGATAATTTAAATGGTCCTTTTTTAAATGGATTATTAACACTGGCTGGTGGAGTTGAACAAACCAATACTTTACCATCAGGGGTTTTTATAGGTGGCAGAATTGAAGAAACCGTAGGCTTATATTTATTTAATTATTTTTCCATCAGTGCCGGGATTTATCAGCAGGGATATTTATTTTCAAAATATTTACCATATGATTTAGGTTTTGTGTTTTCTTTAAACATAACAGGCGGTTATTAGTTTATTGCTTTTTTAAGGTTTTAAAAAGGCACTGTTTATACACTCATTAGGTTGCTACAAATGAAAAAATAATTATAATTAGATTAAACTTATAAAAAATATAGCTCATCATATTTCGTTTACTTCATTTTTTCACAATAAATAAAAATAAGGAATTTACATTATGACAAAAGAAGGAAGAACTGCACTTATTGAATCTTATGGCAATGCCTATGACAAAGTTATTGAGGCTTTGAAAGAATTTCCAAAAGAAATGTGGCAATACAAGCCTGCTCCCGAAAAATGGAGCATTCACCAAATTATAATCCATCTTGCCGACAGCGAAGCAAATTCGTTTATTAGATGCCGCAGGTTTATTGCCGAGCCGGGAAGCGGGATATATGCCTATGAGCAGGACAATTGGGCAAATACGATGAATTACCATGCACAATCTACTGATGATGCACTTGAGCTCTTTAAGTGCCTCAGAAAAATGACTTATGACCTGATTAAAAATTTAGATGATAAAGTGTGGTCGAATACGGTTGAACATTCAAAACTTGGGACACAGAAAATGGAAGAATGGCTGAAGGTTTACGAGCATCATCCTTACGGGCATATTGGTCAGATGAAAAGAAATTACGATGAATGGAAAGCGAAACGCTGAAAAAATACTCCGGCTAAGAAAATTATTGTCTGAATAATAATAATGGTAGCTCCGCTTGGCAGGTCGAAAGCAAATGATGCCCAAAGTCCTATGAGCGAGCTTAGTATGCCAAGTATGATTGATATTACCGTCATTCTTAAAAATGTCGTGGCAACCAACCTTGCAGTTGCAGCGGGGATTACGAGGAATGCGGCTATTAATATTATACCGACTAATTTAACTGAAATTACAACTGTTACGGCAATTAGAATTGATAAGATATAATCATCTCTCAGAACCGGCAGACGGTCTGTGCGGGCAAGCTCGGCATCGAATGTAGCATATGCCCATCTTGACCAGAATTTATAAAAAGTAAAAATTGTTATGATAGTCATAATTACGGTAAACCATAGGTCAGTTGTCTTAACTGCTAATATAGAACCGAATAAATAAGAAAAAGCATCGGCAGTGTAATTTCTTTTTAATGTTAAAAATATTATTCCAAGTGCGACTGAGACTGCAAACAAAATACCAATGGAAGTATCAATGCCCAGCTTTGTTCTATCTTTCAGCCAGGTAATTAAAATTGCAACAAGTATTGTGAATGGAACTGCAATCCAAAGAGGCTCAGTTTGAAGCATGATACCGAGTGCAACACCACCGAAAGCGGCATGTGCAAGCCCGTCACCCATAAAGCTCATTTTCCGTTGAACTATAAAAACACCATAATAGCTACCGAGAAAACCGACTAAGATTCCCGCTATGATTGCTTTTTGAATAAACGGAAGTGATAAGATTTCACTCATGGTGCATCTCTCCGAATATCATATCGTGTTTATGTCCTACATGACCGAAAGTCTGCCGTAAATAATCCGCCGTAAAAGCTTTTTCGGGTGATTCAAAACATATTTGTTTCCGGTTCAGCATCAGCACATAGTTTGCGTGGTGAAATGCAGTATCCCAGTCATGCGTTACCATCAGAATAGTTGATTCGGTAGAAG
>JBEKWK010000216.1:0-5993 GCA_049513175.1 FCB group bacterium | reverse complement strand
ATTTTTTGAAAATATTATTAGTTCAATTGGTAATGATTGCACCAAATTTGATATCCCTGATGTAAAAGTAATTAATTATTTGTGGGATGCAATTGAATTGAATGACAAAGAAATAATAAATGATTTTTCTTATTTCAACTCCGGAGTTAAAAAAGATGATAAATTTGAAAATGTTTCTTTTATAAACAAAAAGGATATTTACTTAGGGAATGATTGTAAGTTAGCTCCTAATGTAGTAATTGATGCCTCCGATGGACCGGTTATAATTGATAATAATGTTAAAATAATGCCGAATAGTTCCATTTTCGGACCTTGTTATATAGGTAAAAACTCAATTATCAGAACAGGTGCAAAAATTTATGGAAAAACTACAATCGGCGAAGTTTGTAAAATAGGAGGCGAGGTTGAAAATTCTATTGTCCATGCATATTCCAATAAGCAGCATGACGGCTATCTGGGACATTCATATATCAGTGAATGGGTCAATATTGGTGCAGATACAAACACTTCCGATTTGAAAAATACATACGGTGAAATTAAAGTTAATCTCGAAGGAAGGGAAATAAATACACACAGAATATTTTTAGGATTACTTTGCGGAGACCATTCAAAAGCAGGCATTAATACTATGTTTACTACAGGTACTGTTGCCGGAATAGCAGGGATTCTCGTTAATGAATGGTTCCTTCCAAATACTATTTCTTCATTCTCATGGGGCGGCGGTAAAAATTCATCTGTTTATAAAGCAAGCAAAGCAATTGATATTGCAAAAATCGTTATGGCTCGAAGAAACAAAACATTATTACCTGAAGAAGAAATACTAATTCAAAGAGAACATGATAAAATAATACAAATGCACAAATAGTATTTTCATTTTTTCTTCATACAAATAAAAGCCGCCATCCTGCCTGATTTATTTCCATCCCTTCGAAATGAATGATAATCCAAATCAGAAATTGTACATACTTCAGATGTTTCTATATTTTGTGGAGGAACTCCACATTCAATCAATTGCAATTTGATTTCATTCCTGTTATCAAAAAGAAATTTTTCATTTAAAGATTTTTTAATAGAATTTGGAAAATGCTGTGCAACCTCCCACCCTACTTCATATCTGTCTCCTGAAGCCGCAGGAGATAAATAAACTAATAAATCCTGAGGATTAGAATTGAATTTATTTTTTAAAATATTAATGGCTTTGGGAACTATTTTAAGCTTTGTCCCTGTCCAGCCTGAATGTATTGCAGAAATTATTTCGTTTATCGGGTCATATATTAAAATTGCACAGCAATCGGCTATTGAAACACATAGAAAAATTTCTGATTCGGCACAAATCATTCCATCGTGAACACCCTGTTTCAAATAATCAAAAGATACTGTATTTCTATTCACAATTTCTATTGTATCTTCGTGAACCTGCTTCTGAAATTTAAAATGTCCTATTAGCTCTTTTTGATTCGAATAACCAAAATTTTCAGCTAAATATTTCCTATGCTCATTCACTTTTTCAACTGATAATATTTTGGCTGGAGAAATTGAAAATCCTGTTTCTGGGAAAATAGCCAAATTCTTTTTAGTTACTCCTGAAATAATTTTTGAATCGGGGAATATTGAAGGCTTAAGTATTTCGAATCTGGTTTTCATAAGAACTAGTTTAATTCAATTAACTGAGGTATATATTTATTTATATGCAAGATATTTCTAATTCTCTCCTGCATCTGTAGAGAAACTTCAAAAACTCTGAAGCGACGTCTTTTCTTTAGTTCGTCTGTCATTGCAATACCGGCATTGCCGTTATAGCCTATAATAATTAAACCGGGATACTTCGATAGGTAATTCTCCATTCCTAAGTCCCTGAAGGGATACTGTGAAGGCTTTCTATCTGATAAAAAGAAAAATGTCTCATTCGTTTTTATTGGACAAATTACGGCTACAAATTGTTCCCTTGGAATTATTTTAAAATCATAATTCTTATTTGGAGGTAGAAGATTAATAACCATTATTAATAGAAGAATTGAAATTCCAATTCTAAATAATAGCAACCGGGTATTTTTGGAAAATATCATATATAATAGTAATAAGGAAATAAAGATTGATATGATAATAGTCACACTTCCATCAATATAAGAGTAAGGAATATTAGCGGCAAATTCATTTATTCTTTGTGCTATTTTTAATACAATTTCTGCTGTTGCAGAATAATATCCTGCAATTGTCATACTCAAAAATGATATTGAAACTGCTAATATTGATAATACCATACCAAGACTCATTAAAGGTATAATCAAGAGATTCGCTAAAGGCGAAATTATTGAATATATTCCAAAATAATAGGCTACAATCGGTGATACTGTAATAGATGCTGCTAATGTAACCGATATGGAATTGATAATATATTTTATTAAATAATGTGTTGATTTTATATATTTGGAAAAAAAACTTTTTATCGGTTGATACAACAGGGCAATTCCCGATACAGACGCTATTGACATATGAAATGCCGCAGAATAAATCATTTTAGGATTAAATAAAATTAAAATAATTACAACAAAAGCAATAATATTTAATAAATTGATTTTCCTTTGAAGGGTGTACATTAACATGGCTACGGATGCCATTAATCCTGCTCTCATAGCAGATGGCTGAATGCCGGTTATAATTACAAATAATGACACTAAAATTACGAATGCAACAAATTTAACCCAGCGATTTTTTAAAAAACCTAAAAATATAAAAATTACAGAAGCAATAATACCTACGTGTAAACCGGCTACTGCAAGTACATGTGCCGTTCCCGTAAATGAATATAACTTTTTCACATCAGGAGGTATATCACTTTTATCTCCTGTTAAAAGAGCCTGAACTATTCCTTGTATATCAGCATTGAAAAGTTGTTCTATTTTATTTTGAATAATATTGACAATTTGTTCCCTGTAAAAATTAAAATCATGATTTTGAGAAATACATGAGACCTGTCTTGAATTAGCCCTGGCATACCAATTTACATCGAGTGAAGTGAAATATTGTTTCTCAGAAAATTCCTCAGGTAATTGGGACGCAAGTGGTAATCTCGCTTTTACAACAGCAAATATACTGGTACCTGCTTTCAGGTCTAAAGGATAATTATTTTTATTTGTTACAGATAAAATGAACTTTATATCATTTAGCTTTGGCAGTACCTTTGTGTCAATACTGCCTTGGACAATACACTTATAATAATTATCATCATGTTTAAGTGTCTTTTCGATTTTTCCTTCAATAAGGGCTGGCTGTTCAGGCAAAATTTTATTCGGTGATTTTACCGACGGGTTATCAATTCCCATTGATAGCCACAAACCAACTGAAAGACCCAACAGATAATATGGAATGTTATAAATCCCTTTTATAATAAATATGATAGATAATAATAATACTGAACCAAAAATTATAATTATTGTTGTAATACCAGGTGTGGTTAAAATTCCTAAAATTGTACCAACTATTATAACGAGAAGAAATCTTATTGCAGGATATTGTGTTAATTTAGTATACATATTAAAAATCTCATTTACTAAATTCAGTACCTATAGGAACATTAAAAAAAAACAAAAATACCATTAGTAAAAAAGGGAATTATACTTTAATTTTAATTAATTCGTTTTCAGAAATAAATAATATAATAAATTAATAAATTCTAAATTAATCATTCTGAATATACTTCTTAAAAATAAAATTAACTTAAAAAATATAGAGGAAAAAAGTAAATGTGTGGAATAGTAGGATACATCGGGAAACAAGATGCAGCAAGAGTATTATTGAATGCATTAAAAAGATTGGAATACCGGGGCTATGATTCAGCAGGTATTTCCCTGCTCGAAGATGGTAAAATGATTACTATAAAAAAAGCCGGAAAAATCCGTGAATTTGAAAAATTAATTGATTATGACCTTTATACCTCAAAAATAGGAATTGCTCATACACGATGGGCAACACACGGTGAACCAAACGATATAAACGCACACCCACACAATGATAATTCAGGAAACATTTCATTAGTACATAATGGTATTATAGAAAATTATGCCGCATTAAAAACAAAACTACTCGATTCGGGTTACACTTTTTTATCGGATACTGATTCTGAAGTGCTTGCTGTTTTTATCGGAGCTATTTACGATAAAGTAAAAGATTTGGAAGAGGCAGTCAGAATAGCTCTATCCGAAGTAGTCGGCACATTCGGTATTGCAGTTGTTTCTACATATGAACCTGATAAAGTTATTGCGGCAAAGCGCGGCAGTCCTCTTGTTTTAGGTATAGGCGACGGCGAATATATAATTGCTTCAGACGGCACGGCAATCATTCAGCATACGAGACATGTAATGTATTTACCTGACGATGAAATGATAATAGTGCGACGAGATGGTTATACAACCAAAACTATTAAAAATGAAATTACCAGTAACAGAGTTGACGAGCTTGAATTTGATATAGACCATATAGAAAAGGGCGGCTTCGAGCATTTTATGTTAAAGGAAATTTATGAGCAGCCTACAACTTTTAAAGATGCTCTTCGCGGCAGATTACTTGCCGATAAAGGAAACATCAAACTCGGCGGTTTGACTGAAGTTGAAGATAAACTTCGCAAAGCACGCAGAATTATCCTGACCGCTTGCGGAACTTCATGGCATTCGGCTTTAGTGGGTGAATATTTAATAGAAAATCTTGCTCAAATTCCCGTCGAGGTTGAATATGCATCCGAATTTAGATACCGTAACACACCGCTTTATCCTGATGATATTGTAATCGCAATTTCTCAAAGCGGAGAAACTGCCGATACCCTTGCCGCAGTTCACGAGACAAAGCAGAAAGGAGCAACCGCTCTTGGTATTGTGAATGTAGTCGGAAGTTCCATTGCAAGAGAAACAGATGCCGGTATTTATATTCATGCCGGACCGGAAATTGGAGTTGCATCTACAAAAGCTTTTACCTCGCAAGTAGCAGTCCTTATACTTTTAGCCTTATATCTCGGGAGGATGAAAAATCTTTCACAGGAAGACGGGAAAAGAATTGCTGCCGAGGTATTAAAATTACCTGAAAAGATTGAATCAATATTAGCGAATGTCGAACAAATAAAAAAAATCGCAAAAGAATATTCTACCGTACGCAATTTCCTCTATCTTGGCAGGGGGTATAATTTTCCCGTGGCTTTAGAAGGGGCATTAAAATTAAAAGAAATTTCCTATATACATGCAGAAGGCTATCCTGCCGCAGAAATGAAGCATGGTCCGATTGCCCTGATAGATGAGAATATGCCTGTGGTATTTATTGCGACCCAAGATGAAATATACAGTAAAGTATTATCCAATATTAAAGAAGTAAGAGCACGTGGCGGAAGGGTAATTGTCATTGCATCCGAAGGCGATAATATTATCACAAACCATGATGAATTTGCAAATCATGTAATTTTTGTTCCCAGCACTTTGCCTATGCTGGTGCCTGTTTTATCTGTCATTCCATTACAGCTTCTTGCATATTATATGGCAACAGAGCTTGGCTATAATGTTGACCAGCCGAGGAATTTAGCAAAAAGCGTAACGGTTGAGTAAATTTATTCAGTTAGGAATTTGGAGTTAGGAATTAGGAGTTTTAAATTTTTTGACTGTCATTCCCGCGAAAGCGGGGATCCATTTCTGGCTGTCATTCTGAGCGGAGCGAAGAAACCAGATTCTAATTTGTTACTTCAAACTTCTAAAACTAAGCAAATTCATCGAAGCGAAAAATCTTTAAAATTTATTATATAATAACAAGAAACCACGCAATTTATTATTTGAATTTAGTACCAACTGGGATAGCATCAAGAGCCGCACAATCAATTACATTTACTTTATCAAAATTAAAATTATATTTATCCAAAACTTCTGGACTAGTTATATGCCTTTTGATTCCATTATCTAAGAAATAAATTTTAGGGTCAGTATTACATTTCACTAGTTTACAATTAATGTCAATAGGAT
>JBEKWK010000215.1:0-6041 GCA_049513175.1 FCB group bacterium | reverse complement strand
TTGAACCAAATGGTATATAACAGATGTGTCGGAACAAGATATTGTTCAAACAACTGCCCTTATAAAGTAAGGAGATTTAATTTCTTCGACTACAGGGACCATTTTGCGAATGGTTATTATTATAAGGATTCATTGCAATTAATGCATAATCCGGAAGTAACTGTACGTTCGAGAGGAGTAATGGAAAAATGTACTTTCTGCATTCAAAGAATTATGGAAGCTCGCCAGGTAGCCACGCAGGAAGGAAGACCATTTAAAGGTTCTGATGTTAAAACTGCCTGCCAGGTCTCCTGTCCAACAAATGCAATAGTATTCGGAGATATGAATGACCATGATTCGGACGTTTCAAAATTAATTAAGCATAATCTGAATTATACTGTTCGTGAAGAATTGAATGTTAAGCCAAATATATCATACATAGCTAAATTAAGAAACATACAGTCGGAGGATAAATAGTGGATATAGATTACTCGGTAGAGCCTGAAATAGTTGACAGCAGACCATCGGCAGCTTCAATAAATGATTTAATTTCTTCACCGACAGAAAAAAAGTCTGACAAAAAATTTGCAATTGCAATCAGCATTACCATTACTATGTTTGCAATTGGAGCTGTGTGTCTTGGTTTGACTTTCTGGTATGGAATAGGATTATGGGGTAACAATGTTCCCGTAGGATGGGCATTTGATATAACGAATTTTGTTTTTTGGGTTGGAATAGGACATGCCGGAACCTTAATATCAGCTATTTTGTTTCTTTTCAGGCAGAAATGGAGAACAGGAATTGCCAGGTTCGCCGAAGGTATGACCATATTCGCCGTAGCTACGGCAGGATTATTTCCGTTGATTCATGTCGGGAGACCCTGGCTGGACGGCTATCTATTCCCATATCCCAATCAACATGGATTATGGGTAAATTTTACTTCACCTTTACTTTGGGATGTCTTTGCTGTATCTACATATTTTACAGTATCATTCGTTTTCTGGTTTGTCGGATTAATTCCCGATTTAGCTTCATTACGTGATAGAACAGTAAATAAAATTAAAAAATTAATATATTCAATTTTTAGTTTGGGGTGGAGATTTTCCAACCGGCACTGGCACCATTATGAAATGGTTTATTTAATCCTTGCCGGATTTGCTACTCCACTTGTATTGTCTGTTCATACGATTGTAAGTTTTGACTTTGCAGTATCCATTTTACCGGGCTGGCATTCGACGATTTTTCCACCATACTTCGTTGCCGGAGCGGTATTTTCAGGTTTTGCAATGGTTCAAAATGTGCTGATTATTATTAGAAAAGTTTTCAATTATGAGCATATTATTACACTGAGAACTCTTGAAAATATGAATAAAGTAATGCTCCTTACAGGTTCTATGGTAGGTTATGCTTATGCAATGGAATTTTTCATTTCATGGTATAGTGGTAGTCCAATCGAGCTTTTCACTTTCATGAACAGGGCTTTTGGAGATTATGCATGGGCATATTGGATTATGGTATCCTGCAACCTGGTGTTCCCACAACTATTCTGGTTTAAGAAATTGCGAAGAAGCATTCCGGTTATGTTTATAATAAGCATTTTTGTTAATGTCGGAATGTGGTTCGAAAGATTTGTTATTATAGTTACATCATTATCGAGAGATTTTCTTCCATCGAGCTGGGCTTATTACAAACCTACTATGTATGATTTAGGAATTTTATTGGGAAGCTTTGGTATGTTTTTTACGATGGTTTTACTCTTTACTAAGTTTTTGCCGGTTGTTTCAATAGCAGAAGTCAAATCTGTCATATTCGGAGCACAGCCAACACTTCACGGAGGTAAGCATAATGGAGAATAAAAAATTATTTTCGATTACAGGATTATTCGATACTCCTGATGATATAATGAATGCTACTGACCATATTGCAAAAGAAGGATATAAAAAATATGATGTGAATACTCCGTATCCTATTCACGGTATGGATAGTGCCATGAAGCTGAAACCGTCAAAGCTTGGTTATTTTGCTTTATTATTCGGTCTTTCCGGCACTGCTTTCGCTTTGCTTTTTATGTATTGGGTAACATCAATTGATTATCCTCTTGTAATTGGCGGCAAACCTTTTTATTCATTCCCCGCATTAATACCAATTACATTTGAAGTAACCGTATTACTTGCATCCGTCGGTACTGTCCTCACAATGTTATTCTTGTTTTTCAGATTGCCTAACAACAGTCATCCTTTGCACGATACCGATTACATGAAAAAAGTTTCAGTAGATAAATTTGGTGTAAGTATAGAAGCTAAGGATAAACTTTTTGATGAAGCAAAGGTAAAAGATTTATTACTGAAATTGAATGCAAAAAATATTACTGAAATTTATTACGATGAAGAAATTTTGCAAAATAAAGTGAAAATTTATACTCCAAAATTTGTAATATTTCTCATTTTCACATTCATCTTTGTATCAGCAATATCTTATTGGTCTCTCAATAAAATGTTATATCAAGCACCTTTTAACTGGATGATGAATCAACCGAGAGACAACCCTCAAAGCAAATCGGAATTTTTCGCAGACGGCTTCGGTATGAGAATGCCTGTTGCAGGAACTATTTCAAGGGGAAATCTCCCGTACCAATTTACAGGACAACCTGAACAAGCAGAAGCGAATTTAACCAATCCGCTTGCTCCTACTAAGGAGAACTTAGAGCTTGGTAAAAGAAAATTCCTGACATTCTGTAGTCCCTGCCATGGAAATTTAGCAAAAGGAGACAGCCGATTGGATAATCAATTTCCTAATCCGCCAAGCTTACATTCTGAAAAAGTTCGTAACTGGCAGGATGGCAGAATTTTCCATATTATCACAGAAGGTCAGAATATTATGCCCTCTTATGCGGTTCAAACAACCAAAGAAGAAAGATGGGCAATTGTTTTATATGTCAGGGCGCTGCAACGAGCATTAAATGCTACAGAGGAGGATGTAAAATGACACAGATTGATATATCGAACATATACGAAAAGAAAAATATACCTTCTAAATTATTACGATATGGTATAATAATTTTGAGCATTGGGATTATTCTTTCAATCTTATCATTTTTGTTAGACCCTGCAAGAGCTTCATTTAATACCATTATAATTTTTACTTTTGTATACAGTATAGGTATCTGTTCTTTGTTCCTGGTTGCACTCGAATACCTTGCCGGAGCTGTATGGAGCGTGCCATTCAGAAGGATAAGCGAAATATTGGCGGCACTATTAATCTTTGCTCCGATTTTAGCATTGCCGGTTATTGTCAACCCGCATTTCACTTTTCATTGGTCAAACTTAGAAACAGTTACTAAAGATGCAATTTTAAGTGTAAAAACTCCTTACCTTAATATGACATTTTTTATCATAAGAAACCTTGCCATATTTCTAATTGCAATAATATTTTTCTATTTCATTACAAGAAATTCCGGGAAGCAGGATTTAAATCCGAAGCAAAGTTATACTAAAGCTAATTTAACTCTATCCGGTGCATTCATACCATTCTTTGCCATATCTGTCACTATTCTTGCAGTTGATTGGTTAATGAGTCTGGAGCCCCATTGGTTTTCCACAATTTTCGGAGTTTACTATTTTTCAGGAAGTTTATTAGCCGCTCTTGCAGCATTGACATTAATTGCAGTCATACTACAACAGAATGGCTATTTAATGAAAGGTCTGGGCAGAGACCATTTTTATAGCCTCGGTGCTTTATTGTTTGCATTTACAAACTTTTGGGCTTATATCGCATTCAGTCAATTTTTATTAATCTGGTATGCAAATTTACCTGAAGAAACAACGTGGTTCATGGGTAGATGGGAAGGTAACTGGAAATTTATTACTATCGGGATTATGCTGGCAAGATTTATTATCCCTTATATCGCATTATTGACACAACCTTCCAAATCTGATTTGAAGCGATTAAAATTAGTATCAATCTGGATTTTATTCTCGCATTTATACGATATGTATTGGCTCACAATGCCGAATTTTAATCATTCCGGAATCGTAATTGGCTGGCAGGAATTTGCCTTTCCATTTGTTGGAATCGGTCTAATTATTCTTGTATTTTATTTCTTTGCTAAAAATAAAAACATGGTTCCAATTGGTGACCCGAAATTGAAACGTACTATTGATTTTCACTTGTAATACAGGTTCAAAAATGAAAAATAAATATATCAGTGAATTATTTAAAGAATAAATCCTTCCAATGAGTAAATACTATCCTCTAATTTATATTTTCTTATTTGTATTAATATTGGTACTCGGATTAAATTATGTTGCTAGTTTTGATAAAATTTTCACAAATAAATATATCTCTTATGAAAAGCCAAAGCCTGAAGTAGAAGTAGATGTGCCTTTTGAAAAAGGAACAACATCAATAGGAATAAATTTGGAGAAATATGCTTCTCCTAACGATTCCTTAATTGCAAAAGGTAAAGAGCTTTTCAATTCTTCCTGCTCCCCATGTCATGGTGAAACCGGCAAAGGCGATGGTCCGGCAAGTGCAGCTTTGAACCCAAAACCAAGAAATTTTCATAGTAAAGATGGATGGACTAATGGAAGAAAATTTAGTGACATGTATAAGACATTGCAGGAAGGTATTATTAAAAACGGAATGACTGCTTTTGAATTTTTACCCGTTGAGGACAGACTAGCCATTATACATTATATAAGAACTTTTGAAAACGATTTCCCTAAAATCACAAATGAAGAAATAAAACAGCTTGACGATACTTATCATTTGACACAATCTGGCAAAATTCCGAATACAATCCCTGTAGTGATGGCAATGCAAAAAATTATTGATGAAAATCATGCAAAATACATCATATATGAAATTGTTAATATTGAAAATATACCTAGTAATGAACCAGGAGAAGTCATCCTAAATAAAGTAAGTACTGACAAATTTCGAAGTCTTTATTATATTTATGTTTCAAAAAATAAAATAACTACAAGCGATAATTTAATTAAGGAAGTTTCTTATACTATTCCTGAGAATGGATTTAATAATAAAATTTTAAATTTACGAAAGGATGAACGAGAAATTCTATTTAATTATCTTCTCAAATTGCTAAAATAAAAAAATATTAACTCTTGAATATTTGCCATTTTTTATTTCAACTTTGCAACGCAGAAGAATTCTACTCCTGTAATATCTTCAATTTTTCTGGAAAGAATATTTTTTAGATTAACTTTTACAGCAAATTTATTCCCAAATAATGAATTGACAAGCCTATTCATTTTCCTTGTAAATCTTGTATTTGGTTTGCGATGTTCTAATTTAATAATCTCAAATCCTGCAAGCTGGAGAATTTTTGTTAAAGATTTATACGTAAAATAGAAATAATGATTTTGTGGCTGGAACCAAATCCATCTATGCCCAAGTATTTTTCTCCAAATACTATCAAATGCTGGAACCCTTATAAACAAATATCCATCCTTGGTAATATAATTATTGAGAATTTTTATAGCTTCCAGTGGCTTCAAATGATGCTCTAAGGAATGCCACATAGTAATAACGTCAAATTTATCGCTTATTTCATCTAATGATTCATCTACTATTATACCAATTTTCGTACAATATTCACGCGCAGATTGAGAAGGTTCGATTCCGCAAACTTCGTATCCGTATCGCCTTGCTTCATCGAGAAAATATCCCTTGTCACAGCCTATATCAAGAATTTTTGCAGGAGAAGGTTTATAATTCTGAATTTCTGATATTAATTCAACTTGTTCAGGTAAACGAAAAATTCTCCTTTTTTCAGTTTGATAAACCTCATCCCCCGATATCTTGTACTTATCTTTATAATAGTCAGAGATAACATCACTTTCCGGTAAACAAGATTGATAATAAATTCCACAATCAGAACAATTAATTAACTCCGTTTTGCCTAAAATTAATTTTTTCAGATTAGAAGAATTACAAATTCTACAGGTTTGGTTTGAAATATTTTCCATTAATTACTAATTATATAATAGCTCAAATATTTTATTTTTTCGTCTTCCACATTTTAATTTTTTCTATTACTTATT
>JBEKWK010000214.1:0-6062 GCA_049513175.1 FCB group bacterium | reverse complement strand
TTTTCAGATATTTTCTCATTTCGGTATTATTCGACATATCGGAACCTTCATAGACATCACCCAATGAATCAATAACAATCAAATCCACTTTATTTTCATTCATGAAATTTTTTATTATTTCTATCAGATTTGTATCTGTTGAAGAAAAAGAGAAGAAATTAAAATTATCAGGTTCTTCATTAGATTCCATACCATCTAATTGTTTCTGCATTGCCATACGAAACATTTCAGGAGAATCTTCTGTTGAAATAAATATAATTCTATTATTTATCTGAGTTAAATCAAAATCTAGAAATTTCTTATACCTTAAACAAATTGATATACACAATTGCCTGCAAAACTGTGATTTTCCGGTATCGGGCGGTCCTACTAATCCGATTAATCCTGTCCTTGGTATAATACCTGTTAACAAAAAATCAATTTCTTTTCTTTTAAAATTTTTCATATCTTTCCAGGATATAAATGTATTTTCCTCAGTGTCTTCCGGTGGTTCTATTGTTTCAAACAGATTCTTTATTTTATTCATAATATTGCAAAGTATTTCATCATTATATAAATTATCGAGCAAAATATCGGCAATATCAGAATAATCAGTATTATCATACGATTCCGGATTATATATACTATATGAAATTTTATTTTTAATTAAAATTGATTCAATATTTTTTTCCCATTTTTCACCTGCTGTGTCAAAATCTGCAATTAATAATACCTTTTTATTCATTAATAATTTATAATTAAGATTATTTACAATTGTAGCTCCACCGGTCGCTATGATTGTCGTTTTCGGTAATATGTTTTCCAGAATCACTGCGGTTTTTTCAGATTCTACAATAATTATATTTTCATTAGTTGCTATTTTGTTTTCATTGAACCAGCATTTGCCTGTTTCTCTTAATAAGAAGAATGGTGGAATATCTTTATTCCTATGTAAATCATCTTTATACTCTATACATTTTGCATTCAAAAAGGTATTATTTTTATCTTTATACCAGAAAGCGGTCTTATTATCTTTTACCGGATATGTTACTTCTCCTATAAAATTATCTCCAAATTTATTTTTTAAAAATAATATCAAAAAATTATTTTCCCCATTTTTAATCTCGTTCCCAAGCTTCTTCTTGGGAATCAGGTCTTGAATAATCTCGTTCCCAAGCTCCTGCTTGGGAACGTATTGGATTTCTTTCTTTGACTTCTCATATATATTTTTCAGATAAAAATCATTATCAGTATCATCATGTTTCGTATGTCTTACTTCCGTTGGTAAAAATCTTATTATATCCGAATATAAACACCCTGCAAAACAATGGAATAAAAAGCCACCATCAATTACTTGCAATGACAATGAATTGTTATTATCCTCATGGGCAGGACATTGGGAAGTATATTGGTCTTTCCCTGTTTTTTTTACATTTTTAAGTGAGTTCAAAATTTTCTTAATTGTTTCCTGGCTGGCTTTCATAAATACCCTTCATTATTGTTTTAATATAAATTTATTATCTTATTTTTTCCAGAATTGCGGATAAGGACTTGATTCCATGTGAACGTGCATTTTTATTCATTGTACCCATAGCTACCTTTGATTCTTCTTTATATAAGGTAGAATTATTTCTCATTAATGTTATTATTAAAAATTCCACTAAAGTAATTTTGTAATTCTTATTTTCTAAATGCACATGCTGATGCATTTCGGGTCTTATCCGCAAATTTTTTGCCTTTCATTTTTCGTATATCTTCATTAATTTCACTAATTCAAAAGTTACTATACTTCCTTCTCCCTCTCCTTTAGAGAAGGTTGGGGTAAGGTAATACTCATTTCAGAATTAATCCTGGATGCAAAATTATGGAGGAGATTTTCTACAGTCAATTCAACCGTTTTTTAATCGTTTATTCAACCGTTTATTCAACCGTTTATTTGGATATTTAAAATATTTTATAAGTAAATAATTAATATAATAATTATAAATATTATTATAGTCGCATATTCCACCTATTTTTCCCTAAAATTTTATATTATATTGCTTAGATATGTTTCTTGTGGAACATTTTTGGAACATTTTTTTTAAATTAAAGTTTATAGATATTATTAATATTTTTGTAATTCTTTATATTAAATCTAAAATCTACAATCTAAATCGTACATTTATTTTATGTTAAAAAAACCTAAACAAATCAGTTCTGAAATACGCTTGACAAACCCGTATTGGGATTACAATATTGATTTGTATGAATCGCCAAACGGGAAAGAATACGAGTATCATTATGTCCATTCGAGAGGGGCTTCATTCGTAATACCTAAGAAACATAATACTTTCGTTTTGATTCGTCAATACAGATACCTGAACCGGCGGGAAAGTCTGGAGTTCCCCGGAGGAGGTATTAAACCGGGTAAAAGTGATTTGGAAACTGCTATAGATGAATTGAGTGAGGAAGCCGGATATAAAGCCGGGAGTATTAAAAAAATTGGCGAGTTTAATCCTTATAATGGTGTTACCGATGAGATTTGCTCTGTTTTCTTAGCTGAAGGTTTACTGGAGACTAAATCGAAACCGGATGAGACAGAGGAATTTGAAATAGTAGAATTGACTAAAGATGAAATAAATGCTATGATAAAAAGCGGCGAGATTTGGGATGGAATGACTTTAGCCGCATGGAGCCTTTACTCAGTTGAAAGTTTGTAAAGTATATAAAGTTTTTAAAGTTCGTAAAGTTTATAAAGTTTGTAAAGTGAAAAGTTCATAAAGTAAAAAATTCATAAAGATTGTAAATTAAATCTAAAATCTACAATCTAAAATCGTACATTGATTTAAATTGTAAAATATATATGGGAAGATTAATGAAATATTTAATAGTGATTATTTTGAGCTTATTTCTTTTTTCAGTAATGACAAATTTTGTTTATTCTCAAAAATCCGATTCACCGAAAACCGGTATGGAAGGGATGCAATATAAGATTCAGCCAAAGTTTGTTAAGAATACATACAGGTCTTATAAGTTTTCGGAAGTTACAAAAGTGACAAGACAATTGAGCGACAGTTCGACAAAATCTTACACAAGGGATTGTCTTTATTATATGACAATCAGGGTTCCCGATAATCCTGTAGAAGGATTTCAAAAAGTCGTTGTTACTCTGGATTCTCTACTATATAAATTTACAGATGACACATTGAAAATTGAATATTTTACACAGGATGAAAAGAAGAGACCACCGAGGTCATTCGATTTTGAAGCGACATCAGTCCCTCTGAACAGGCAATTCAATATGACTTATTCTCCCTACGGGGAAGTTGCAAAAATTGAAAGTGATGAATTCACTGCTTTAAGGGAGTATATGGAAGACCAGGGTCCTAAGTTAAAAAAGAAAGATGAGATGAAAAATTTTATCTGGCATGACGGAATTGTCGACAGCCGTTTAATTAATTTGACCGAGATAAAGAAATTAATATTTCCTAATTATGCTTTACCATTAGACAGTATCTGGAAAACGCCATTTGCAATTCAGATAGATTATAAAGATTATTATGATACTGTAAAAGCAAAAATAGCCGAATACAATGGAGGCAATTATACGATTGAAGCCACATCCGAGAACTTAAAGCCTGTAAAAAGGGAAAGCTATTTTTATTATATTCCCAAAACAGGTATTGTTGATTCATGCAAGGGTGGTGGTTTGGTCAGAATTTCTCTAAATCCGAGAGGTATTATAACAAAAGTGGAAGAGGAATTTTACTTAAAGAATTTTTCAAAAATCGAAGAAGAAATATTCACTGAAAAAGTAGAAGTAAAATGTACCTGGGATTACCTGGGACAATTCGCAATGTAGCTTTCAAAAAGTTAGGAATTTGGAGTTAGGAGTTAGGAATTAAATTTTAAACTCCTAATTCCATACTCTTAACTCCAAATTAAAGTTATCAACTCCTAATTCCTAACTCCACACTCCTAATTGAAAAAAATTCTTAATTTTTAATTCTTAATTTTTAATTATATTTTCGTAATGAACTTTACAAACTTTTAACTTTTAACTGACAGCTTTTATGTTAAAACGAAAAATCAATTTGAAAAACATACTGGTTCCAAGTGACAGTATCTCAATTGTTGTAGTTATCGCAGGATTATTAATAGCGATATTTTTGAATGAAATTGCCATCAGACTTATTGGAGTGTCGGTAATGATACTCGGTGGAGTGGCTTTATTTATGACAATTTCACAAAGATTAAATGACATTGTAGATTCCAATAAATTTAAACCATCAACACCTGCTCCGAATTATAATATAACAGTCAAAAAAGATACAGCCGCGAAAAGACTAACTATAGAAAATTTTGAAGCTACTTTTAAAGGCGAACCTGAAAATATTATTAAACCTGAACCACAAAAATACGATGCTCCAATAACAAGTGAGGAAGGATTCAGAGTGGTAAGAAAGGTTTCTCCTGATGAAATTGCCATCAAAAGAATTGAACCTGAACCCGAAATAGTTGAAGAAGAAATTCCCGAAGAACCTGTCTCAGAAACAAATAAAGAGATATTTACCGAAGAAGAAATAGAAGGTCTCGAATTTGAAGATGATATTTCAGGTATGAGGATTGTCGGAACAAAGCCGTCTGTCAAAGTAGAGGAGAAACCCGAAGAAAAACCAACTCCCAAACCAATACCTGTTGAATTAAAACATGAAGAAATAAAAGTCTCTTCAATTGAAGAACCTATTCCGGAAATAGTTAAAACTGAAATTGAGAAAGAGGAAGAAATTCATTATAAAGAAAAGGATGTTGATATACCTTTATCTTTGTTAATGGAGGAAGAACCTGTATTTGGAGAGGAACCCCGCAAGGAATTTCAGTTCTTTATATCGAGAGTGTTAGTTGTCATCAGGTCTGTAATCAGTGCAAAGACTTCTACATTTATTATGTATAATGCCGAAAAGGGAGAGTTGGTTCTGGAATCATTTGCAACAGACGTTCCCGAAGCAATTACCAAAAAATATAAGTTTCCTATCGGCAACGATATTATCAGCCAGATAATATTAAATTCAAAGCCGGAGATTCTTACAGAAATCAATCCACATGCCGAATTGGACCTGATTCCATATTATAAGCAATCTGTCGGAACATCATCTTTTGTTGGTATTCCTATATTTTATGATTCATCTGTAATTGGATTAATTTGTGCCGATACGGATGTTGCCGATGCTTACGATGCCAACACAATCAGCTTCCTCGGACAATTCTCAAAGCTTATTGGTTCTTTGTTGAAGAGCTATATTGACAAGCATGATTTATTGCAGGCTTCAAGGACATTAGAAGTAATAAATAATCTTCGTTCTCTGATATCTCATCCCGATTTCAAAATTGAAGAGTTGTCGGAAACCATTATGGATGCGGCAAGTAACCTGTTTGAGTTTTCTACTATCGGAATTTCCTGTTTCGATGATACATTAAATAACTGGACTATAAAAGGTATCAGGTCGAAAGATGGAGTGGATGATAAATTAATGGGAAGTCCTCTGAATCTCGATACAACTTTGGTAGGAAAATCTATTACAACAGCGAAGACTGTTTGGATATCGCCTGTTGATGAGACCATGCTCAGGTTCCATCAGAATGAGACTCATACACCAAAGGGATATTTTGTTTCAGTTCCACTCAAGACTTCATCTAACACATTCGGGGCTATTTTTGTAGAAGGGAAAAGCCCGACGAGCATGACTCAATATGATTTGAATATACTTGAAACATTGGGACTTCATGCAGGAGCGGCTTTGGAACAATTCCATCTTACAAGGATGCTTGAATTTAGTGCAATCGTTGACATGTCCACCGGTTTATACAATCCACCTGCTTTGTATCAAAGACTTGAAGATGAATTGAACAGGAGCAACGAGTATGATAATATCTTCACATTCTGCCTGATTTCGATTGATACTTATGCTTCCTTCGACCCGGAGAAATTCCGTGACAGGGCTAACAAAGTCAATTACCACGTTTTAAGTATCATAAAAAAGAACATTCGTTCATTCGATATTTTCGGTAGGGTTGATAGTAATACACTCGGTGTGATTCTT
>JBEKWK010000213.1:0-6102 GCA_049513175.1 FCB group bacterium | reverse complement strand
TCAGAAAACTTACCGTAGAAAATAATATTAAAGCTGTGCTTCAAATGCAGGGGTTGAACCGCAGGCAGAGAAAAGAAAGAATGGAATATCTGCTCGAAAGTTTTGGCATCAGCAATATCAGAAAAAGCAAAGGTTTCACTCTTTCCGGAGGGGAACGAAGACGATGTGAGATTTCACGTACATTAGCTTCCAGTCCGAAATTCATTCTGCTCGATGAGCCGTTTGCAGGAATTGACCCGATTGCCGTAGAAGATATTATGAAAATGGTCAGAAAGCTCAAAGACCAGGGGATTGGTGTTTTGATTACCGACCACAATGTCCACGAAACCTTATCCATCACAGACCGTGCCTATATTTTAATTGACGGGAGTATCTATACATCAGGAACTGCAGAAGAAATTGCCGCTAACGAAGAAGTACGAACAAAATATCTTGGAGAGCATTTTACTTTGGACAGATACGAAAACCAGTAAAACTTTGTCAGTTAGCAGTTGTTTGTTCATAAAGTTTGTAACACGAGATTTATCTCGTTGTCTACTTTCCCTCTCCTTTGGAGAGGGACCAAGGGTGAGGTAAATTATCATTGCCGTCAGATTTATCTGACGGACTATTTTGAATAAAAGAAAAGAAAAAGGCATTTTAACACAAAGTTCACAAAGAATAAGACACGAAGTTCACAAAGCAAATTTCACGCAAAGCTCGCCAAGTAACGCAAAGTTTTTAAATTATTTTACAACAATTAGTAATTATTAATTCGTAATTAGTAATTAAAATGTGTTATTCCTTCACAAACAATTGTGTGTTATTTCCGATTCTTATTAAATAAACTCCTATTGGCAAGGATTCAATATTCATGCGGGTTTCCGGGCTTTCGGCTGTAATTGACATTAATTTATTTCCAAGCATATCATAAATGCTTATAACTCTACCAATAATATTTTCAGAATTAATATTTAGAAAATCGGAGGTGGGATTTGGATAATTTCTGTTATCAGAAATTTGTTTTTTGTCTGCAACAGCGGTTATCTCACTTAGCTTTGCTCGAAATACACCACACCCACGAGTCCCGACATAAATATATTTATCATTAGTACATAAAGAACTAATATCTGTATTTGTTAATCCAGAATTCTTTTCTAACCAATTATTACCATTATCTGTAGATTGAAATACTCCCCCATCCATACTACCGACAAAAATATTATTACCAGTTATTGAAATACACCAAATATATTGAGCTGCCAAGCCTGAATCCTTTTTTGACCAGGTATTTCCATAATCAGAAGACATATATACACCATCATAAGAACCGGCAAATATATAATTACCGCTTCTTGACAAACAAGTTATGCAAGTATTTGTTAATCCCGAATTCTTTTGTAACCAAGAATTGCCGTTATCAGTAGATAGATAAACTCCGCCACATGTACCTGCAAAAATATTATTACCATCGACAGTTAAACAATGTATAGTTAAATCTATCAATCCAGAATTCTTTTCTATCCAATTATTGCTGTTGTTTGTTGTTACATATATTCCACTCCCATATGTCCCAGCAAAAATAAAATTACCATTATTTGATAAACAAGTAATATATCTATTTGTTAATCCATTATTTTTTTGCACCCAGCTATTTCCATTATCTGATGATATAAAAATTCCATCATATACAGTTCCTAGAAAAATATTATTATCATCAATAGATAAAGAAATTAGATATGAACTTTCTATACCTGAAAACTTTAGTTCCCAGTCATTACCATAATCTGTTGATAAAAATAAGCCATCGTATGATGATGCAGCAAATATGTTATTGTTGAATGAATATAAACAATTAATCCATGCATTAGTAAATCCGAACTTTTTTTGTACCCAGTTTATACCGTTATTTGTGGATAAAAATATGCCGTCCATTGTTCCTGCAAGAATATAATTTTCATTTATAAATAAACAATCAATCCATAAATTAATAAGTCCAGAATTTTTCTCTGTCCAGCTAACACCGTTATCTGTGGATAAGAACACACCTTCCTGAGTTCCTGCAAAAATATAACTGCCATTTATACATATAGAATGAATATCTGTACTTGTCAATCCCGAGTTCATTTGAGTCCAATTCTTACCATTATCTGTTGATAGAAATATTCCAAAATTTGCAGTTCCTACAAAAATATTATTATTGTTGATAGATATACAATTAATATATGTATTTGTCCATACTGAATTTTTTACTGTCCAGCTATTACCATCATCCGTTGATAAAAATAATCCATCATCAGTTCCTGCAAAAATATTATTACCGTTATTGTATAAACAAAAAATTACTGCATTCATCAATCCTGAATTTTTTTCAGTCCAGCTATTACCATTATCTGTGGATAAAAATACACCTTCGAAAGTTCCAATAAAAATATTATCACTTTTAGTACATAAACTTCTTATAGATTTATCTTTCAAGCCTGAGGTTTTTTCAATCCAGCTATCACCATTATTAGTGGATAAAAATATTCCATCATTAGTACCTGCAAATATATTATTACCGATTGTTGATAAACAAGTGATAGATAATCCTAATCTTGTTAAACCCGAATTTTTTGAAATCCAATTATTACCATTATCTGTAGATAAAAATATTCCCCCTCTTTCTGTACCAGCGAATATATTACTACCAGTTACAACAATAGCTTGAATTTCCCCGCCATACATGCCATTATTACAAGGTTCCCATTGTGCATTCAGATTTGTAAAACTAATAATTGTAAATAGAATTAGAAAAATAATCTTTTTCATTATGAAAAGTAAATAATTGAAATTATTATTCAATGCAGGTTCAGGAGACTTTGTTTTCATATTCGCCTCTTGTAAATGAAATTAATTTAATAGCGACGGATTAAATTAATGAAAATGAATATTAAAACAAAATATATTTTTTGAGGAGGAATATTTATGAAATGGATATGAAAAAAAGCAGGATATATAAATATTCAAATTTGATGATTTTAAAATAAGAACTTTTTTAAAAAGTCTTTATATTTGTATAAATTTTAGGAAATATTTATGGAAATAGTAGGAATAAATATGAAAAATATTAATGAATTAATAATTCAATTAATTGCAAACTTGAATAGCAACCAGCAAGTGAAATTGCTCGGATTTATTGAATCAATTACCGGAGATTTTGTATTCAACCCTAAAAATATATTGAAATTTGCCGGAAGCATTTCCCCAAAAGATTTAAAATTAATGCAACAGGCTATTGAGGAAGATTGCGAAAGAATAGATTATAATGGCTGGTAATTTTATTCTGCATTAATTAGCAGAGATACTCACTTTTCAGACATAACACACCTTGAATTAATTAAATGGTAATTGATTTTTAAGGTTATTAAATTTAGATTACCTCACCCAATAATAGAACATAAAACATAGAAATAGAAGTAGAATTAGAAAGGAACAAACCACCCCTTTGTCCCTTCCTTAACTAAGGAGGGGAAAGAAATTTTGGGAGAGGGAGAGAAGATTGGGAGGGAAATATTAATTCATGTATTGGTATTGTAATCTGTAGAGCTTGGCGTAAAGTCCGCCGAGAGCGAGAAGCTCTTTGTGTGTGCCGGTTTCACGGATTGTGCCTTTATGCAGGACGATGATTTTATCCGCTCTTTTTATTGTTGAGAGCCTGTGAGCAATTATAAGAGAGGTTCTGCCTTCGAGAAGAATATTCAGAGATTTTTCGATTATTTGTTCTGTCTCTGAATCTATATTAGAAGTTGCCTCATCGAGAATTAATATTTGCGGGTTTTTGGAATAAGCCCTGCAAAATGAAATGAGCTGCCTCTGTCCTGATGAGAGAGTGCTTCCGCCTTCGGTTACATTCGCCTGGAAGTTATCGGTTAATCTGTTTATAAAATCATAAGCACCCAGAGCTATCGCGGAATTTTTTATTTCTTCCGTCGAAATATCTTCTTTACCCAGGGAAATATTATCGCTGATAGTCCTGGAAAACAAGAATACATCCTGCATTACGAGTGCAATATGCTCTCTCAATGATTCCTGCTTTATATCTCTGATGGAAGTGCCGTCGAATAAAATATCGCCGTTTTGAAATTCGTAAAACCTGTTTAACAAATTTATAATCGAAGTTTTTCCCGCACCTGTAGCCCCGACAATTGCTACTGTCTCACCTTTTTTGATTTCAAATGAAACATCATTCAGCACCCATTTTGAATTATCGTAACTGAAAGAAACATTTTTAAATTCTAAGCTGTTTATAAATCCATTTAGTTTCACTGCTTTTTCTGAATCGGGCAAAGATTCTGTAGTATCGAGAATAGTGAAGATTCTTTCTGCGGCAGCCATGGCACTTTGAAGCGTCGTATATTTTTCAGTCAAATCCCTGATAGGTCTGAAAAACATTTCTGAATACTGTGTGAATGCAATCAATGTACCGACTGTCATTAAACCTGTCAAAATATTTCCTGCGGCGAACCATAAAATTATACCGAGTGCAATGGCACTGAGCATTTCGACGGTGGGGAAGAACAGGGCATAATAAAATACTGTTCTTACCCATAAATTTTTATGTATTTCATTGATTGAATTAAATTTTGAGGTTTGATTTTTTTCCTGAGTAAATAATTTTATGGTACTGATACCTGTAATAAATTCATTAAGAAAAGAATTTAATTCCGAAATTTTTAAACGAATATCTCTAAACGTAACCCTGACTTTTTTTCTGAATACGGATGTCGCAAGAATGAGGACAGGTAATATCGTGAGAGTGAAAAATGTGAGTTCTTTATTCGTATAAAGCATAAATGCGATTATAAAAACAATCAAAAGCACATCGGCGATTATCATTACAACACCTGAAGAAAACATTTCGTTTAATGCTTCGATATCGTTTGTAACTCTTGTAACCAGCCTGCCGACGGGATTAGTATCGTAAAACCGGAGAGAAAGATTTTGGATGTGCTGATACACTTTTATTCTAATGTCATATAAAATTTTCTGCCCTACCCATTGCATAAGGTATGTCATTCCGAATCTTATTAAAGAATTGAAAACCAGCAGTCCGGTTATTATGAGAACCATTTTGAGCAAGCCGTTCAGGTTTGATTTTGTTATATATTTATCAATACCAATCTTAGTCAGATAGGGCAGCAAAGGGCTCAGAGCCGCAGAAATTATGGTCAACACTATGGCAAAATAAACATACTTCCGGTACGGTTTGATAAATACCAAAAGACGTTTAAACAAAAATATATCGAGCGGCTTATAATCGCTGTCCGATTTTTTTTCTTTACTCAAAATTAATATATGATTTTATTTAGAAAATTACTATTTTGTATTATAAAGACTATTCCACGTTTTTAATAATAAAATGTTGCAACGATAGTGTGCGAAAAATAAAAGTGAATCATTTAATGTATTAAAATATAAGTTATAGTACAAACGTATATTTAAAACTAAAGTAAGTTTCTAAAGTGTAAATTTAGTAAATAATTTAAATAATTTTAAGGTTAAAAAGATGGCAGCTTCATCAAATATGCTTCCGCTTGGTACAGTAGCTCCGGCATTTGAGTTATATGACACTATTTCCGGAGCAAAAGTTTCACTCGAAAAAGTGAAATCATCAGTTGCAACAGTAATAATGTTTATCTGCAATCATTGTCCCTATGTCATACATATAAATAGCGGTATAGTCAGTTTAACAAAAGAATATACACCAAAAGGTATTTCTTTTGTAGCAATAAGCTCCAATGATATTGTGAATTATCCTGAGGATTCTCCTGAGAATATGAAAGCCGTTGGTCTAGAGCTTGGATATATTTTCCCTTATTTATATGATGAGACGCAATCTGTAGCAAAGGCTTATGATGCCGCCTGTACTCCTGATTTATATGTTTTTGACAAGGAAATGAAACTTGTATACCGAGGTCAGTTTGACGACTCCAGACCCGGTAACGGCAAGCCTGTAACAGGAAAAGATTTGAGAAAAGCCTTGGATAATTTGCTTGTGGGTAAGCCTGTTGATGATGAGCAAATTCCGAGTATCGGATGCAGCATTAAATGGAAAAATTAAATATTTCATTTCAAATTTAT
>JBEKWK010000212.1:0-6114 GCA_049513175.1 FCB group bacterium | reverse complement strand
CTGTCTTCCAGAACATTTTTGATATCTTTCAAACTATATCCTTTTGCATTAAGGAGAATCAAATAATGAAACAGTAAATCTGCCTCTTAATTTTTGAACAATTCATCGTTTTCGTCTTTAGCTTCTATAACCAGTTCCACAGCCTCTTCCCCGACTTTTTGTGCTATTTTATTTATACCTTTTTCAAATAAAGATGAAGTATAAGAGTTCTCTGATGGATTTTTCTTTCTATCATCTATAATTTTCTCTAATTCATCCAGGAAATCATCAGAATAATTTACTTCATTGAAACAGGTATCTGCTCCGGTGTGGCAAACCGGACCCAATGGAGTTGCCTTAATCAGCAAAGTATCTTTATCGCAATCAATCAGAATTTCATCAACTTCTAAATAATTACCGCTCTCCTCACCTTTTGTCCAAAATCTTTTTTTTGAACGGGAAAAAAATGTTACCCGCTTTTCCTTTTGAGTTTTTTCAAAGGAAATCTCATTCATATATCCGAGCATAAGCACTACAGAAGTTCTGCTGTCCTGAATCACTGCGGGAATTAGACCGTCAGATGATTTTTTAAAATCCGGTTTCATAATCTTACTTCAATATTATTTTTATGCAAATATTTTTTTAATTCAGGTATTTTTATCTCATCATAATGGAAGATGCTTGCCGCAAGAGCCGCATCAGCTTTCCCGTTTTCAAAAACATCAATAAAATGTTCCATTGTACCTGCTCCTCCGCTCGCAATAACAGGCACATTTACAGCTTCAGAAACTGATTTGGTAATATCTATT
This sequence comes from FCB group bacterium, assembly GCA_049513175.1. Taxonomy (GTDB): domain Bacteria; phylum Bacteroidota; class Ignavibacteria; order Kapaibacteriales; family UBA2268; genus JBEKWK01. Next base: position 5,326 of record JBEKWK010000212.1, on the reverse strand, counting down.
GCGAAGCCGTTCTTTGTTCCGTCATTATTCATCGAGGTAAGTAATATCTCGCCGGCACCTAAAGATACTGCCTGTTTTGCCCAATCAAGAGTCTTAATCCTGGTTTTTACTCTCCCTCCGTTCAGATATACAAACCATTTCCCGTCTTCAAATTTGGTGTCTATCGCCAAAACCACACATTGGCTCCCGAAGCGTTTTGCCATATTATAAATTATTTCAGGCTCTTTCACTGCAGAAGTATTTATTGATATTTTATCTGCACCCGCATTCAGCAATTTGGAAACATCTTCAACAGTACTAATTCCACCGCCGACAGTGAAAGGAATATTAATATTTCTTGCAATACGGGTAACTAAATATGCAAATGTTTTACGGTTTTCATTTGTAGCAGTAATGTCGAGAAAAACCAATTCGTCTGCACCCTGTTGCACATAATTTTTTGCAAGTTCCACCGGGTCACCCGCATCGCGAATATTTATAAAATTAGTGCCTTTAACAGTTCGACCGTTTTTAATATCCAAACAAGGTATAATTCTCTTAGTCAGCATTTATTAAAAATAATTTTAAATCGTTGTATGAAATAAGCCCTTCATAAATAGCTTTACCAATAATTGCTCCACTGCATCCGATTTCCTGAAGTTTGAACAAATCATTAATAGATGAAATTCCTCCGCTTGCTATCAAATTAAGATTAGGATATTTTTCCAATATGCTCTTGTATAAATCAAATGCAGGTCCTAGCATAAGACCATCTTTTGTTATATCTGTGCAGAAAATATTTTTAACTCCATTTTGAATATTTTCTTCGATAAAATCATTTATAAAATAGGATGTATTTTCAAACCAGCCGGAAATTGCAATTTTATTATGTCTTACATCCGCACCTAATAATATTTTATCTTTACCATATTTATCGAGCCAGCTATGAAATAGCTTTTTATTATTTACTGCTACACTGCCAATTGTAGCTATGTCTGCTCCGGAATCGAAAACTTTTTGAATGTCTTTATCAGTTTTAATTCCACCACCGAAATCAATTGTTAAATTGGTAGAAGTAGAAATTCCTTCAAGAACTTTATAATTAACTACCCTTCCGGTTTTTGCACCGTCCAAATCAACGAGGTGCAGTCTTTTGATTCCGATGTCCTCGAAATTCATTGCAACAACTAAAGGATTTTCATTATAAACTTTTTTTTGTTCAAAATCACCCTGAGTCAGTCGTACACATTTCCCATCAATTATATCTATAGCCGGTATAATTTGCATTTTTATAAAGCCAGAAAGTTTTTTAAAATCTTCTGTCCTACAACACCTGATTTTTCGGGATGAAACTGAACAGCATAAAAATTATTCTTATGTAATGACGAACTGTATTTAATACCATAATCAGTGGAAGCAATTGTCTCTTTCCCGGGTTCTACATAATAACTGTGAACAAAATAAGTGTAAGCATCTTCACCTACATTTTCGAATAGTTGCGTTTTCAATGTGTTTATATTGTTCCAGCCGATTTGTGGAACTTTCAACCCGTTAGAAAACTTCTTTACATTTTGTTTGAATATACCGAGACAGTCAGTATTTCCCTCTTCAGAAAAATTGCACATCAACTGCATTCCAAGACAAATTCCAAATACCGGTTGCTTCAAATCTTTTATCGCTTGAACTAAATTTTTTTCTTTCAAATGTTTCATAGCACTACTTGCTTCGCCCACACCGGGGAAAATTATTTTGTCTGATGCTTTTATTTCATTAATATCATCAGTGATAATTGGATTGATTCCCAGCCTCTCCAATGCAAAAGCAACAGAGCGGATATTTCCTGAATTATATTTAATTATTGCGACATTCATTTTATAACATTTCCTTTGTACTTGGTAAACTCATATTTTTAGCATCCCGTTTTACCGCTGTTTTCAATGACCTTGCAAAAGCTTTAAAGATAGCTTCAACTTTATGATGTTCATTTTGCCCATCAGCTTTTATATTCAAATTGCATTTAGCTGCATCAGAAAATGATTTGAAGAAATGCAAAAACATCTCTGTAGGCATCTCCCCGATTTTTTCCCTTTTAAATTCGGCATCCCATACAATTCTGCCGCGTCCTCCGAAATCAAGAGCTACCTGTGCTAAGCAATCATCCATAGGAAGTAAAAAACCGTATCTTTCTATTCCGCGTTTATCGCCTAATGCTTCTGAAAACGCCTCTCCCAATGTTATTCCTACATCCTCGATAGTATGATGCTCGTCAATGTACAAATCGCCTTTGGCACTTATTTTTAAATCAATATTTCCATGCCTTGCAATTTGTTCCAGCATGTGGTCAAAAAAACCTATGCCTGTAGTAATGTTTGCCCTGCCGCTTCCATCAAGATTTACCTCAACTTTTATATCTGTTTCCCTTGTTTTCCGGTTACGTGTAACTCTGCGTTCAGGCAATTTCAAGAAATTATAAATATCTTCCCATGTGTATGCGATAAGTGAAATTTTTTCTTCCCAACCTTTGGGATTTTCATAATTCCTTAGTAAAATCGCTTTTGTGCCAAGGTTCTCTGCAAGCTGAACGTCTGTAATTCTGTCACCAATCACATAAGAATTTTGCAAATCATAATCACCCTGAAGATATTTAGTCAGCATTTCAGTACCCGGTTTTCGTGTCGGTTTGTTCTCATCTGCGAAAGAACGGTCTATATGAACTTTACTGAAAATTATATCCTCTCCTTCGAGGATGTTCATTACAAATCTCTGTATTTCCAAAAATGATTTTTCAGGATAAGAGGCGGTGCCCAGCCCATCCTGATTCGTTACCATTACTAATTCATAATCCATTTCACGGACAATTCTGCCAAGCCAGGTTAACATTCCCGGTATAAATTTTAGCTTGTCAAAACTGTCTATCTGGTAATTATCCGGCGGCTCCCAGAGCAAGGTCCCGTCGCGGTCTATAAATAAAACTTTCTTCATTCTTATATTGTTTTAATTTATCAATAATAATTTTATTTTCTTCTTTTGTACCAATTGTTATTCGGAGACAGCCTTCACACATAGTAATATTACTTCGATTCCGAATTATAATTTTATTCGCAAGCAAGTAATTATATATTTCATTTGCATCTATTGTTTTAAGCAGAATAAAATTTGCATCGCTTGAATATACTTTAATAACAAAAGGTAGTTTAGCTAATTCAACCGACATTCTTTCACGTTCAGCAACAATCTGTTTTACCCATTCATCAACAACATTAATATTATTCAGAGCTTCCAATGCTAATTTTTGTGATACTGAATTTACATTATAAGGAGGCTTTATTTTATTAAAAACATCAACAATAACTCCTGATGCAAAAGCCATTCCGACTCTTAAACCCGCCATTCCCCATGCTTTTGAAAATGTCTGAAGAACCACCAGGTTCGGATAATCTCTTAAATCATTGGCAAAAGATTTCTCTTTTGAAAAGTTGATATATGCTTCATCAACAACAATAATTCCATCAAACGTTTTCAATAAATATTCTACATCTTTTCCATTCAGTGAATTGCCTGTAGGATTATTCGGAGAGCATATAAAAATCAATTTTGTTTTGTCATCAATTGCAGAAATAATCGAGTTTACATCCAATTGGAAATTATCAAGTAAATTTACTTTTCGTACTTCAATATCATTTATATTTGCCGATACTTCATACATTCCATAAGTGGGAGGACAAATAATAACATTGTCTTTACCGGGATTGCAAAATGCCCGGAATAAAATATCAATTGCTTCATCACTGCCATTTCCGATAAATATATTTTCAACATGAATGTTTTTTATTTTGCTAATCTTTTCTTTCAAATTCAATTGCAGCGGGTCGGGATAACGATTATAATTTTCACTCAATGGAGAGCCGAAGGGATTTTCGTTTGCATTTAAAAATATACCTTCCCTGCCCTTGAACTCATTCCTAGCGGATGAATAGGGAATTAAATTTTTAATGTTATTTCTTAATATTTTATTCAAATCAAACATATTAATTCTTTAACCTTATTGTTACAGCATTTTTGTGAGCCTGCAATCCTTCTGCCTCCGACATCAGCTCAATTGTATTACTTAAATTTTTCAAACCGTCCTTAGTTAGTTTCTGATAAGTAATTTTTTTTACGAAGCTGTCTAAGGAAACTCCGCTATATGTCTTTGCATATCCATTTGTCGGAAGAGTGTGATTCGTTCCGGATGCATAATCTCCCGCACTTTCACAAGAATAATTTCCTAAAAACACCGAACCCGCATTAATTATTTTTTCTGATATTTGTTCATTATTGTTACAAGCTAAAATCAAGTGTTCAGGTGCATATTCATTTAATAAATCAATTGCATCATTTACATTTTTCATCAAAATTGATTTACTGTTTTCCAAAGCTTTCGCTGCAATCTCTTTTCTTGGTAATAATGTTAATTGCTTCTTTATTTCAACATTAACTTTATTAATAACATTTTCATTAGTCGAAACCAAAAGCACCTGAGAATCCGCACCATGCTCCGCCTGTGAAAGTAAATCTGCCGCAACAAATTCAGGAATACATATTTCATCAGCATATATAGCGACCTCCGACGGTCCCGCAGGCATATCAATAGCAATCCCTTCCCTATTGACAAGCTGTTTGGCACAGGTTACATATTGATTTCCCGGACCGAATATTTTATATACTTTTGGAATGGTATCTGTTCCATAAGCCATAGCTGCAATTGCCTGAACTCCACCAACTTTGAAAACTTTTTTTATTCCTGCTAAACGGGCTGTAAATAAAATCGCAGGATGAATACTACCATCATTTGCAGGAGGTGTACATAAAATTATTTCTTTGCATCCGGCAATTTTTGCAGGCACTCCAAGCATTAATATCGTCGAAAACAAAGGAGCAGAGCCGCCGGGAATATATAAGCCAACTTTTTCAATAGCAACGGATTTTCTCCAGCATTTAACACCCGGTATAGTTTCAATTATTTTCACATCATCTTTTTGGGATAAATGAAACTTTTCAATATTTGCTTTAGCCTGAATGATTGCGGCTTTTAACTCATTACTGCATATCCCTTCAGCTTCAATAAATTCTTCATCTCTAACTATAAAATTTTCAATATTAACTTTATCAAATTGTTTTGTATATTTTTTTAATGCATAATCGCCATTTGATTTTACCTCCGAAAGAACAGGCGATACCATCGCTTCAAGCTCTGCTGTATTAATAGCAGGTCGCTTGAGAATTTCGGACCAATCTGTTCGGGAAGGATTTATAATAATTTTCATTTAAATTTATTTTATATTAAACAATCATTTTTTCAATACCG
>JBEKWK010000211.1:0-6135 GCA_049513175.1 FCB group bacterium | reverse complement strand
TAATTCCTCACTCCTCACTCCTAACTAATTTTCACTTCACCCTTGCGGGATTTAATGTCATCAAAAACCTCATTGTTTCATCATTCATGCTTTGCAGCAGATATTTAGTAACCATTACCATTAATGGAACAGATATTAATAAAATTAACAAACCGACCCCTATTTTAAACTGGAAGCTTAAAATAAATATATTAGTCTGGGGAGCAATCCTTGCCAATAAAGCAAGTGCAAGGTTTGTCAGGAATATTGCTACGATTATAGGTGCCGCTAATTTAATCCCGATTACTAATACAGATGTTGCCATTTTAATCAAGAATCCTATACTTGAATCTGTTATGGCAAAAGTTGTAAGCGGCACCGCCCTCACACTCGCATATAAAGATTCAAACAATATATGATGACCGTTTATGTAGAAAAACAATACAATAGCAATCATATATTTTAATTCACCGTCAAGTGTGGGAGCATCTTCCTCCTGGCTGAACAATGCCGCCGTATAAAACCCCATGTCATAATCCACTAAAGCACCGGCAGTTCTCGCACCCCAAAAAACAGTATTAGCCGCAAAACCTATAGCCACACCTACAAAAAATTCTTTAAAAACTAAAAATACAAGATTCCATAAATGCAAGTCAATTACAGGCTGGTCCTTCCAGAAAACAGTCGTCATTGACATTGCTATTATCGCTGATAGAAATACTTTAAGTTGTACCGGGATATTCGGGCTTCTTAAAAAAGGACTGGAAGCTGTAAATCCCAATACCCTGACAAAAATCAATATACCGATAATGAATTTGCCTGTAAGTATATAAATGGTTCCTGAATCCAGCATATTTAATCTATTACTTTAATCCCGGTATCATTTTAAATATTTCAATTGTAAAGTTTTTTAAATTGCTAATCATGAAAGGCATAACAACAACAGTAACAATAAAAACGGCAATCAGCTTCGGAACGAAGGTCAGTGTTTGCTCCGATATTGACGTTGCCGCCTGAAAAATCGAAATCATCAGACCAATTACCAGCGACACCAAAAGCAAGGGACCGCTTACAATTAAAATATAATAAAACGCTTCCCTCACAACCTGCACAACCATAGTATCTGTCATAGCTTATCCAATATATTATTTAAACATATCTTCTTTTCTTTTCCCCTCTTGAGAGGGGATTAAGGGGTGTGTTCCTACTTCTACACCCTCTCTTTTCTTCTCCCCTCTTGAGAGGGGATTAAGAGGTGTGTTCCTATTCTACACCCTTTCTTTTCTTCCCCTCTTGAGAGGGGATTAAGGGGTGTGTTCCTACTTCTACTCCCTTTCATAACTTTTCCCCTCTTGAGAAAGGTTTAAGCTCTCTTCCTTATTCTTTATCTCTCTTTCTTCTCCCCTCTTGAGAGGGGATTAAGGGGTGTGTAATTCTTTATTTTCTAGTTTAACTTCATTATTTTTTATCCATTCTTTTATATACAAAACAACCCCTTGTAAATTTTTCCTAACCTCATTTTCAGTAAATCTTAAAAACTTTATCCCGTAACTCTCTAATTTAGTTTGCCTTATTTTATCACTCTCCATTTTAAAATCATGTGTAATACCATCAATTTCAATTGCAAGATTTAATTCATTACAAAAAAAATCTACTATATAGTTATCTAAAGGTTTTTGTCTGTGAAAATCATAACCTAAAATATTTTTTCTTTTTAATTGACTCCATAATAATATTTCTGCTAAGGTGCTGTTATTTCTCAATTTTCTTGCATATTCTTTAAGCATCGGATTATAAGGAATTATTGTTCTTCTCATTATTTATCCACCCCTAAAGTACCTTTAAAAGATTTATACTTTACTTGTAACTATTCTCTTATTAAAACCTATCAACACACCCCTTAATCCCCTCTCAAGAGGGGAAATAAGCAACTCCTAATTACCCGCCAACCATCAACTAACAACTAAAATATTACCCCGACATCAATCCCTTCATAAGCGAATCAACAATCAGATACCACCCGTCCACAAGTATAAACAACAGCACCTTGATAGGCAGTGATATCAACTGCGGAGGTAAAAGGAACATACCCAGGGACATCAATGTGCTGGCTATAATCATATCCAGCACCAGGAACGGTATAAAGAGCAGAAACCCTATCTGGAATGCCATTCGCATCTCGCTGATTGAATATGCCGGAATAATCGTCCAAATCGAAACCTCATTTATATCTTTAGGCTTATCTCCACCGTTAAGCTTAATAAATAATCCTAAATCCTCTTCGCGTGTGTGTTTGAGCATAAATTCACGGAAAGGCTGAACTATGTTGGTAACTGCCTGCTCCTGTGTAATCTGTTCGTGCATATATGGCTGTAAGCCTTCTTTATTCGCTTTGTTTATTACAGGCTGCATAACAAAAAATGTAAGAAATAAAGCCAGCCCTGTTATAAGCTGACCCGGTGGCATAGTTTGAGTGCCTAATGCCTGTTTTAGGAAATGAAATACTATTACGATGCGAGTAAAGCATGTAGTCATAATTAGCAGGGAAGGGGCAAGTGTCAAAATGGTCATTATTGCAAGTATCTGCAAGGTAAGGACCAAATCACTTGAATTCTGTGATTTATCCACAGATAAAGAAATTTTGGGAATAGTGATATTAGTAGGAACGGACTGGGAATGCACTTGCGTAAAGCACACCCCAATAAATACCAGGTTTGCAAATAAAAATTTACACACCTGTAGAATTCTCCTCTTTTTTCTCATTTGCTGCCAAAAGAAAATCAATTGTACAATTGCACATCTGATTACAATAGATATGCCAAAATATTGATGGAGCCTTATTTGCTTCGTATAATATATGTGGTCTTTTAAATTGAACGGCTTAAGGCTTGCTATGATATTTTTGTTAATGTGAATTAAATAAATTCCGAATGATTATTATTCGCCAGCCTTGATAATTTATGTAGAACTATGAGCAGGATGTGGAAAACTTACGAAAATTGGAATTGTAAATCTTACTGGATTTGAAGTATGGTAAAGGGTCGAATAAATAAGAAAATTATACCGTTTCGAATTTGAAATTTTTTAATTCATCAATAGAAGCTCTTTTACTAATATTTAAAAATTCAATCCCGACAACTTGACCATTATCGTTAAAATCAAGGATGACCCCCTTCTCTACTTCCTCCGATTCCACAATTTTTGAATCGTCAATGCGGAAATACAGAGCATCGCTTTCTTTGTCTATTTTTAATTTCATTATTTTGCCTTTAATCTTTTATCGAAAAAAAACGTTATAATTCTTTTAGGCATTACCAATGGATTCACAACTACCCTTAAGAAACGATTCCCAAACTCATTTATTGCTTTAATATAATGGATTGTCTCATTATTTTCCCATTCTGTTCTGTCAGGATTATTAATACAATCGAAAATCCATCTTTCAGGAATTTCTCTTTCCTGAAGCATATCTTCAGCATGCTTAGTAAATTCAAATTCTTTCAATTATCTTATTCTTGAGTATAAAATTTCTATTACAAATTAATAAATTCTTGATTAACTACAAATTATGAACTCAATAAATTTCGTCGTGAGTACCTATTGTTGACAAAAGAATTGCTTCAACGGGTTTGCCATCATCTTTGTCAATAGCTTTAACAAATTTAAAAATAATTCTTAAACTGTAGTTAATACTACATGCCCAATAATCGCTTAATTGTCCTTTTAATTTATGTGTCTTAAGATTAGAAGCGAATGGATTTTCAAGTAATGCCACCAAAGCACTATTTAATTCTTCTGAGAAATTGTCATATTTTCGATTAAATCTTTTTGCTGCTCGAATAAAATTGGAGGATTTGACAACTTTATAACTCAAGAACGTATCTCTTTCATTATTTCATCAATAGACGACGTTTTTTTATTGCCTGATTCGAATTCTTTTTCGGATTCTAAAACTTCTTTGAACAATAATTTTCTTTTTTCTTCTGCAATTCTTCTTTGGAAGATTTCAATAAATGATTCCTGCTCATCTAAAGTTAGATTAGAAGCAGCATCTACTATTTCAGAAAATGTATTCATAATTTATAAGCTCCTATTTTTAATAATTATTTAACGAAAATAATACTGATTTATTATGTTTTAAGATTAATTTTGTTTGTCAAACAAACTCTAGTTCAGATATTATTTTTCCACAATGCACTGCTGTACTATTCTTTTAGAAAATGATTTTGTATTTTTGTATTGAAATAATGTTAAATAATTGATACGATATGGATTTCAATAAACCGGTAATAAAGCTCTTTCTTTCTGTATTAGTTGCAGGATTAGTCTTGTGGCTCGGCGGGACCGCAATCAGAGCCGCAATCGCTTTCGATTTATATTTGCCCGGCTCTGAACTTATCATAAAAAACTGGTATTCAAATGAAATTCAAATTGCTACAGTTCGTCTTTATGCCAATCTTGCACTTTATACATCAATCGGATATTTCCTGACCTTAATTTCTGGTATATACTTCGCATTCAAGTTCAGGGGAAATTATAAAAAGCATGGCTGGATGCTGATGTCCGTTATATTTTTCATATTGTCATCCCTTTATGAATTATTGACATTATATTATGATTTGAAGCTTAATTTAGCTTTCGCTTCGGGCATAAAATTGAATTTCAATGATGACGTCATAAAACATTATTTTGTAATTCGGTTTACCAAGCTCGCCATACCGTCGGCATTAGCTTTCTTCTCTATGATGACATGTGTTATAATGCTGATTTGGCGACCATTGGATAAAACAAAAAAAGCGGAGCAGGTAAAATGAAGCTGAAACAAGTATATGAAGAATTGATGAAAATAGCCACTGATGTCGGAATCAGGGTACGCAAAGGTACAGGGAACTTCCGTGGCGGCTATTGCATCGTCAAAGATGAAGACTTAATCATTCTCAATAAAACAGCTACACTCGAAGTAATGTCCAGCGTTCTTGCAAGAAGCCTTCTCGAAAAAAATATAGATAATGTCTTTGTAAAGCCCGTCATACGAGAATTTATCGAAAAAGAGCGCGATTTATTCTTCCCCGAAAGAGAATTCATGCTCGAAGTGAAAGGATAACCCATCTATCATTGCCGTCAGCTTTAGCTGACGGAATTAGAATTATTTGAATCCCCATCCATATTTGTAAAAATTCATCAATTTCATCTTAAACTATTTTCTTTTTATACAAAATAAAATTTTGGAAATATCAATTTGTTGATGTACATTTGTAACTGATAATTCAAATGCCCAAGTTTCACATAAAAAGGGTGAAGAAAATGAAAAAGTTTAAGATTTTTCTTTGTGTAATACTGCTTTTTATTATTATTGATTTTAATAATTCAAAATCACAAATTAATACTCTACCTGCTCCAGTCCTGATTTCTCCGGAAAACAATGCAACAGGTGTAAATGGGTTTCCTATTTTTCAATGGTACAAAGTAGAAGGTGCAACATGGTTTAAATTATGGGTTGGTGATTCTACCGCTACCATACCATACGAAATTGAATATTGTAGTGATACTAGTAATATTTCTTATCAATATAATGAGGTAGAATTAACACCTAATGCAAAGATATCCTGGAAAGTAAAAATCGAATGTAGTGATCCTTCATATCAAAAAGATACAAGTGACTGGTCGGAAACTTTTAAATTTACAACTGCAAATTCCATTTTAAATACTCCTATAATAAGTTTACCAGTGTATACTTATATGATTGATACAAGCGTAACATATGTATGGGATACAGTTAAACAGGCTGATTCATACCATTGTCAAATGTCAACAGACCTAAATTTTAAAAAATTGTTACTTGATACTAATGGTATAACATCGTCTTCCTTAGATGTAAATGGTTTAAGGTGCAGAACTATTTATTATTTCAGAGTTCAAGCAGCTAATAAGGACGGAGTGAGCTTCTGGAGTAAAATTAATACCATTTCTACAAAAATACAATTTGAATATCCACCTAAGTTAATTTCCCCTCAAAATAATTCTATCCGAATACCAACTAGCGGACAAATGATATGGGATTTGTATAATTCAAATTATGCAATAAATTATGAAATTCAAATATCAAATGATGTTTCATTTAATAAAACAATCATCGATACGATGGTTAAAGAAATG
>JBEKWK010000210.1:0-6161 GCA_049513175.1 FCB group bacterium | reverse complement strand
TTAAATTAAAAATTAAAAATTAAGAATTATAATTTATATTATATTTATAGTTTGATGTTCTAATTATGGTAATCAAATCTCATTAGGGTAATTATCAGACCTTTAGCCTGCTTTTTCAAATTCTTTAGTATTTTTGTAATATATAAATTGTTTTCAAAATGATTTAAAAATTTATGCAGAAAAAAATCCGAAATAATAATTTTTTAAAATATATAATTTTCTTCTTTATAATCAATTTACTTATTGGGTCAAATATTCAGGTATTAACTGCAAAAACAAAACACATTACAAATAAAAATAAAACAAGCAAAACAGTACACAAGTCCAATAAAAAAATTAAATCAAAAAGCTCCAAAAAAATAACCAAATCGGGCAAAAAGAAAACAAAAAAAAGAAGAACGAGGTATTACCCGCCCACAAAAATTAAGGCGACACATTACCAGATTGTAACGGATTCGGTTCTCGTTCCGGGAGTTTATTACAGGAATGTCCGCTTAGGCAATGGCAAGAAATATTTTTCAGTTCATATAATTGAAGCCGATATAATTAACTCGGAAATCAAAGCGGCAATTTTAAAAGCCAAAAACTCTGCAACGGAATTGGAAAAATTACAGGATATGGTAAGATTTTCAGACTCTACAACTAACTTTTCTGTCCTCGGAGCGGTCAACGGAAATTTCTGGAAAGCTTATTATAATTCACCTATAGGACCAACTGTTATCAATGGCGAAGTTGTAGAATTGAAAACTCACAAACAATGGACGAGCGGCTTTTTTGATGAGGATTCAAAATTATATATAGACAATTTTTTTATGAATGGACTTATTATAAAAAACGATGGTTATAGAATAAATATTGATAATGTCAACAGACGTTACGATTCTACCGGTGTTATCATTTATAATCATTTTGCAGGAGATTCAATTCCATATGTTTCAAAAAAGAACCTGGAATTTGAAGTAAACAAAGCTATAACCGAAACTTTAAAAGCATCATCACAGGATTCTGTTTTTAATGATTCCACCGAGGTCGTATATGATACACTTAAACTCAAACAGGAATTTTACCATACGACCCGAACACAGATGATTGAATACTCTTTACCGAAATATACAATAAAATATCTTGAAGCACCGGGTATAAATAAAAAAGTTCAATGTATCGTAGTCTCAAGAGATACAGGTGCTGTTGCAATACCATCAAACGGGTTTGTCCTGTCTTTCGGAACTGATTTTAAAAAGAATTCATATCTGAAAACAGGTGATACAATAGGTTTAAATTTCTACACAAATGTAAATGATGATGTTGTTTTTGTTAATTCTGTCTCGGGCACGCCCCGTCTCGTACGAAACGGTGTCGCAAAACAGGAAGCAATACAGGAAGGTTCCAGGGGCAGGAGATTTATTAGTATGCAGTTGCCGAGAACCGCAATTGGAACGGATAAATTCCAAAGAAAAATATATCTGGTTGCTATCGAAAATACAAACCCAAAAGAAGGTAAATACGCCGCGAATCTTGATGATATGGCAACCATTATGAAACAGATTGGGGCATACAATGCTATGAATCTTGACGGAGGCGGTTCAACTATAATGGTATTAGGAGGTAAAAATGTACTCAATAAAAACAGACCTGAATCCTCAAGAAGATTATCTGTCGGAGTGGCAATTGTCTTAAAAAATTCATACCTTAAGGAGTTATTAAAAGATTCCAATTAAATTAGTATAATTCAATGAAGAAGATATTATTAATTATTATTGTTTTATTTATTTATTTTAATTATTTAAAATCCGAGACAATATCTGGCTTTATTACTAATACGAATAATGAGGTATTAGAGGAAGTATTAATAATTAATAAAAAGAATTTCGAACATACACACAGCAATAATTTAGGATATTATAAATTAAATTCAGTTTTGACAGGCGATACAATTCAATTCCGCAGATTCAGTTACGAAAATTACGAAATCGTAATAACAACTTTTGATAAAGAATTCAATATCAAAATGAAAACTGCTCCTTTCGAATTCAGTCAAATAGTAATTACACCGGATATTAAATCGTTAAATACAATTTCGGAAATTGATTCAAAAAATGCTCCTGTCAATTCGTCGCAGGAAGTTCTCAGAAAAATTCCGGGATTAATTATCGGACAGCACGCCGGCGGCGGCAAAGCAGAGCAGATTTTTATGCGCGGATTCGATATGGACCACGGCACTGATATAAACGTTTCAGTTGACGGAATGCCGGTTAATATGGTATCTCACGCACATGGGCAGGGATATGCCGATTTGCATTTCCTGATACCTGAAGTTATCGAAAAAATAGATTATGGCAAGGGACCATATTATTCCGATAAAGGTGATTTTGCTACAGGAGGATATGTAAATTTTGAAACAATAGATAATATCGAGCAAAATAAAATAATTTTTGAGGATGGTAAATTCGATTATAAAAGGATTGCAGGTCTATTCGATTTATTAGGAAACAATGGAGTCTCATCCGCATATATCGCAACTGAATATTCATTTACTGATGGACCTTTTGAAAATCCGCAGAATTTCAACCGTTTGAATATGATGGCAAAATATACCACAAAAATTAATAATTCCGGCAAACTGTCCATTCTATTAAGTACATTTTACTCAAAATGGGATGCTTCCGGGCAGATTCCCGAACGAGCAGTTGACAAAGGAATAATTTCGCGCTGGGGTTCGCTCGATAATGATGAGGGCGGCATTACAGGCAGGTCTATTATAATCATTAATTATTTAAATACTATAGATAGTACTACATATTATAAGATGAAGGCTTATTATTCGAGCTATAATTTCGAACTTTATTCGGATTTCACCTTTTTCCTGAAAGACAGTGTTAACGGAGATGAAATAAGACAAAAAGAGAACAGAAATATTTATGGCTATGAAACTCAGTACAGCAAAAATTATAAATTCGGCGATTTGGTTCTCGATAACACTATTTGCGGCGGTTTCCGGTTCGATGAAATCAACGGTGACGAACTCTCGCATACATTGAATAGACTAATTACCTTACAACACCTTTCACTTGCAGACATAAATGAATCTAATTTATATGGATTTTATAATATAAATATTTCATTCGGAAATTTCATTATCAATCCTGTTCTAAGGTATGATTTCTTCAATTTTAGTTTAGATAATAAGTTGACCGAAGTATTTTCTTATTCTTCACAGGAAAAAGCTACAATTAGTCCCAAATTAAATTTTATATATAATCCAGATAATAATTTTCAGCTTTTCCTGAAATTAGGCAAAGGATTCCATAGCAATGATGCACGTGTAGTAATTGCACAGCAGGCGAAAGATATTTTACCCGCAGCTTATGGTGCGGATTTTGGTACAATTTTAATCACTAATGAAAATTTAATTCTTAATTTAGCTCTGTGGTATCTTTATTTGGAACAGGAATTTGTTTATGTCGGGGACGATGCCGTTGTTGAACCGAGTGGCAGAACACGCAGGCTGGGATTCGATTTTGGGGCTCGATATCAAATATCAAGCAATTTATTCCTCAATTTCGACCTTAATTATTCCAACGCAAGGTATATAGACGAACCAAACGGGAACAATTACCTGCCTTTAGCACCTGTTTTTACTTCTACCGGAGGAATTTCACTTAAAAATTTACATAATATTTTCGCAAGTCTGAGTTACAGATATGTCAGCGACAAGCCTGCTAACCAGAATTTTAATTTGACGGCTAAAGGTTATTTCTTGTTGGACGGCAATATTAATTATACTTACGAAAAATTTAATTTTGCATTAATTGCCGAAAATTTATTGAATGTTAATTGGATGGAAACTCAATTTGCTACAATTTCCAGATTGAAAAATGAACCGGCACCAATAGAGGATATTGATTTCATTCCCGGAACACCATTCAATTTAAAATGCAAAATAAGTTTTAACTTTTAATTCATATCTATAAAATCCAGGATTATAAAAAAATAATTCGTAATTGATTTATAAATCATACCAAAAAATATTTTATAAAAAATATAACACTAAAAACTTCATAAGGGTAAAATCCTTATGAATTGCACATTGAATATTTATAATTATTAAAGAATTATCCAAATTCTTGGTATTTTAAAGCAATACTAATATATTTGTAGTCTTGAATTTATGAAAATATATTATTATTATAAATAGCCCAAAAAGCGGAGGAACTAATTGAGAAAGTATATCGGAAAAATATTAATTATTGTTGTACCCCTTATAGCTGCATTCATACTTCTATATCCGACTTATCAAGCCGGACAGCTTGAGGCAAAGAAGAAATTTGCTTATGACCAGGCATTAAAAGCAAAAAATACAAATGACTCGCTGGCAGTAATTGAAAAGTTCGACGAAAGATATGGTAAAGACCTTGAAAAAGCTAAATCACAGAGACTGAAACTCGGATTAGACTTAAGAGGCGGTATGTATGTTACACTCGAAGTGGATGTTGTAAAATTAATTGAAGAATCAGCACAGCCCGAAGCTGTAGATGATTTATTCGCAGATGTAATTGATAAGACAAGAGCGGAAGCTAAACAAAGCGACAAAGCCGTGATTGATATTTTCATGGATAATTTTAACAGAATCGCCCGACCTAAAGGAAAATCACTTATTACATATTTTGACATCGGTGATATGCGCGATGTTACCGAGGATAAAATTATTGATAAATTGAAAAAAGATGCCGGTGACGCAATTGACCAGGCTAAGGAAGTTATCCGTTCAAGAATTGACAAATACGGTATCGCAGAGCCTACTATTCAGAAACAGGGTACACGCAGAATAGTTCTGGAACTTCCCGGTGTAAGCAACCAGGAAGAGATGAGGAAATTATTACAGACAACGGCACGGCTCGAATTCAATTTAGTCAAAAACAATGTTGATGCCGTCCGCCTTTTTTATAAAATTGATAAACTGCTGAGCAATGAGTTAAAGCGTAAAAACGCATCCGGTATAATTGATACAACATTGCAATCCGGTAAAACAAGTGAAGAATCAAGTACTACAACTGAAAATGATTCTACGGCAACAGCTTCAAATGATTCGACAGGTTTAGATTCAGCAAAGGCGAAAAAAGCCTCCGATACCGCTGACCCTTATGCAGGACTATCAAGAGAAGAGGCAAGCAGACGTTATCAGGAAGACCATCCTTTTGGCTCTTTGTTTTATACGAATTTTATATCACCTGACGAAGAGAGAAGAAGTCAACCTGTAGGTTTTAATATGAACCCGAGTTTGTTACCTGAAGGTGATTATACTTTTATGATTCAAGAAGCTTCTCTTGATAAATTTAACCGAATTCTTGCAAGACCTGAAGTTAAAGCATTAATCCCAAAGGAAATCAGGATTGTAAAAGAAGCTAAACCTGACCCACGCATTGAAAAGCAAAGCAAAGTTAAAATGTACTATTTTTATGCTATCAAAAGCGAACCGGAATTAAAAGGGAATGTAGTAACAGATGCCAGAGCAACATTTGACCAGACAACAAATCAGCCTGAAGTTCTGATGGGTATGAATAGCGACGGGGCAGACCAATGGGCAAGAATCACAGGTGCTAATATAAAGAAAAGAATCGCTATTGTCCTCGACGACCAGGTTTATTCTGCTCCAACTGTACAAAATAAAATTACAGGAGGCAGTTCACAAATAACCGGTATGGCAAATATAGATGAAGCAAGATTACTTGAAATCGTTTTAAAAGCCGGTGCATTAAAAGCCCCAGTCCAAATCATCGAGGAAAGAGTGGTAGGTCCTTCACTTGGTGAGGATTCTATTAAAGACGGGTTTATGGCAAGCGGTATCGCTTTCGGACTTGTAGTTTTATTTATGTTGATATATTATACAAAGGGTGGAATTATCGCCAACCTATCAGTATTAATAAATGTAATAATAGTAATATCCGTACTTGCCGCATTTAATGGAACATTAACTTTACCGGGTATTGCGGGTATTATATTAACAATAGGTATGGCTGTAGATGCGAACATACTTATATTTGAACGTATACGTGAAGAATTGTACAGGGGACGTTCCTTGAAATCGGCTGTAGACGAAGGGTTCAGCAAGGCTTTGAGGGCAATTATTGATACACACGTTACAACATCAATTACCGGATTGA
>JBEKWK010000209.1:0-6164 GCA_049513175.1 FCB group bacterium | reverse complement strand
CAATTATCAATAATAATTTGTTTATTAAATTACAAAATAATAATAATTTTATTAGTTGAAATCTAAAATATATAATATAATAGTTATAGAATTTTGTTTAAAAAGATTAATTTTGCTCTATGAAAATAAAGAAAAAACAGTATTTCTGGATAATTCTGGCAATATTTATCGTCATTATATTTATCTTAAATTCACATCATAATAATCAACAAGGTATTTATTATGGATTGTTCAGACCTTTAGCTGACAACATACTTCATGGTAGAGGTTATTCATTAGTTCAATTTGGAAATGATAAATTATTTTATCCTTTATGGGGTTATACACTTTTTGTAGTTTTAGATTTAATCTTTTGGGGTTCAAATAATTTTCTCTTGATTTTTCAAGCTATCCTCTGCCTGATTGGAATAATTTATTTCTATAAAATTTTTGAATTTGAGCCAAAATATATTCACATACCATTACTTTTGCCTTTTATTGCACTAATATCTGTCAAGTGGCCCGACGCAATAGTAGCTATTTTGCTTACCATATATGTGTTTTGTAATTATAAATATTTTAAAACAAAAAGAATTTCTGACTTAATTATAACCGGTCTGGTTCTTGGTTTAATAGTAAATTTCAGGTCAGAATATCTATATTTACCAATATTGCAACTAATATTTACAGTTTTTCCATTTTTTAAAAATTATAGGAAATCAAGCTTAATTTGTAGTATAATAATTTTTATTACAGCATTAATATGTATGCTCCCATGGGCTTATCGGTCATATACGAATACGGGTGAATGGAGGTTTTCAGCGACAAATGGAGGTATGGTTTTATATATTTCTTTAGGTCAATTATCGAATAATCCATGGAATGTAAGTCCTCTGGATAAAACTGCAATTGATTTTGCCAAAACCAGGGGATTTAATTATCCATTTTCTCCCGCTGCTGATAGGGTATTACAAGAAGAATTCGTTAAACAAGTAAAAAGGTATCCCGGAGCTTATATTAAAAAGGTTGGCTTTAATTTATTAAAATCTATTACTGGTGGTGTGTATACAGGTGAGTATTCAAATTTATTTATAAATGCAGATAAACGTATAATTATTGATGATTCAATATCAAGGTTAAATGGTGCTATGAAGAAGATTAATTTTATTGCATCATTACCTTATTATAATTCAATTCCGATGTTAATAGAAAAAATTATTCAAGGAATATATATACCGATATTTCTGATTTCTATAATAACTTTTTTTATTTTTTGTTTTTTAAAGGGGAATAAAGAATTATACTTATTAAAGGGCATTTTGTTGTCTATTATCTTATATAAAATTTTGACGATATCTCTTATTCAATATGAATACAGGCATATGAACAGTATCTATATATTCATAATAGGTATATCCATTATTTATTTTAATCAATATATATTTAAGAAAAATAACAGAATATTATAAGAATTATTACAAATAATAATTTGATTGTTATCTTATAATTAATATAGGACAGGATAGAACCTGCACCTGAGATTTTAAAACGATAAAATATAATCCGGAGGAGAAATCATTAATATCAAAATAAATTTCACCTTCTTCAAATAAATTATCATTTGAAGTAGCATTCATTATTTTTTGCTTAGAACCTGTAGCCTTTTTCTCACCGATTGCATTATATAAATAACATTCTGTAGATGATTCATAATTAAATGACCTATACATTGAATAGGTAAATGTAATATTTCCTGAAACAGAATTAGCTAATGGGTTAGAGATATTTAGAATAGAATTCTGAGATATTTTTTTTGTTATTAATATTATATTAGTATTACATTTCCCGGTTGCGAGAGTGGTATTTGGGACAGATAATGCTTTCAATGGGATTAGCTGTTTTCCGCAAACATCATCATAATACAGACTGTCTGTTTGTGTTCCTAACTGTGTCGGTGAATAACATACAAGTAAATTCTTAGATTCTCCCGGTTGAAATATTATGGGGAATTGTGACATTGGCACCGAAAACCAGATATTATGTTCCAAATAAACCTGAGAAAGAGTGAACTGCGTTGCAGAACTATTAATCAGTTTAATATTTTTACAATTTAATAATGGATAATATGTTGAATCAAAAGTAAAATAACCATTGCAAAGAATAGAAGATATTTGTAATTGATTACCTACACTACCGATTGTAACATTTACAATATCAGAAACACCCTCATTACCGTTTGCATCTTTAACTTTCACATAGTAATTTCCAGAGGTAACCACAATAAATATTCTTGAACCTGAATATACTAATTGATTAGTCGTAGCATTGTACCATTCATACGAAACAAATCCTAAATCCGCTTCTAATATAATTGTATCTCCAATGCAGGGTTGTCCAATATGAGTAGAGGTAATTGATGGTTTAGGTGTTAATGATTTTTCAAAATAACTAGGCAAAAAATTTGGAAGACCTATTCCTGTGGTTTTTCCAGCAAGAAAGACTCCATCATCAACATAATCGCATGCAAGACCTAAACTATCAGGATAGTTAATAACTCCTAAATATTGTGCATTGTATTTTGCATGATAAATTTTTCCATTTTGACCAAGTTGAAGCCCTCCATAATATAACCAATCAGGATAAGTAGAAATTAAAATTCTCGAATTTATAATATTATTTACCGAACCTGCATTTAAATTAAATTGATATAGATTACTAGGACCTATTCGATTTACTACATATAATTTAGAACAATCAGGTGAAAATTCAAGCCCATATGCCATTTCATATAATCGTGAAGAAAAGATTATCGGGTTAGATATTATTCCGGTATTATTATCGAAATCAAATAATTCTATAGTTGGTGGAGTATATACTGATGTAACAATTTTTTTCCCGTCAGGTGATGATTTTAATATTCCTAACCAATTAGCTAAATCATCCATACTGGTACCTGCACTGCTAATGATGGGCTTCAAGTTGAGTCCATTTGAGGTTAAAAGATACACTAAAAAGTTATTTGAATTTCGTTCATGTTCAATAATCCAAATATCCTTTTTATTCGAATGTCTAACGGCTGTTTGCTTTTCCGTGACATTATAGTTGATTGGATTATTTTTTAAAATTACATCTCCTAAGCCGTTATCTAATGCCATATTTACAATAGAATACTGCAAGCCGTTAGGACCAAGTCCGTAATCCAATGTAAAGATATAATACGAATTTGAATCTCCGGGATCTTCTATAACAAGAGATGATGTTGCTGATGAAAAATGACCATGTAAACCTCTACCGTTAGGCATTGAATCATGTTGACGATTCCAAATTGTAATTCCGTCTGTATAAAATAGTAAATCTCCATTTGCATTACTGACTGTAGAACAGCCCTCATCTGTGAAAATAAGACCATCAGTTAGAGCTGTTGGATTATTTAATTGTTTGTTGAATGTAATACCGGCATTGTGTCCCATATACCAATTATTTGTTTGGTATTGAGAATTTGCAGAATAAAATATTAACAAGAAAAATATTATATAAATTATTCTCATAAGACTCTTAAAGAAGTTGAAGAATAATTATTTAATTTAAATAAAATAAATTGTATTTCCTATCTTTTTAAGAGAATTAAATTAAAACCTTTTTAAAATATTATTCAAATAAATAATTTCTTCTTTTCTATCTTCCTCTTTTCTTCTTCTTTATGGTAATTCTGCCTAACTTAATTAATTTTGTAGAATATAAAAAAATTATAGGAATATTTAAAGGTAATATATAAATGACATCAAAAGAAATTAGACAATCATTTCTTGATTTTTTTAAGTCGAAAGGACATAGAATTGTTGATAGTGCCCCAGTGATTCCGCATGGCGACCCGACTTTACTTTTTACGAATGCCGGGATGAATCAATTCAAAGATGTTTTTCTGGGTACAGGCAAAAGAGATTACACGAGAGTTGCCGATACTCAGAAATGTATCCGTGTCAGTGGTAAGCATAATGACCTCGAGGAAGTCGGCTTCGATACTTACCATCATACTTTTTTTGAAATGCTGGGTAATTGGAGTTTCGGCGATTATTATAAGGAGGAAGCTATTCAATGGGCATGGGAATTATTAACAGATGTATGGAAACTTGATAAAGACAGAATTCATGCAACTGTTTTCAGAACCGATGATGAATCATTTGAAATTTGGAAAAAATATTTACCCGAATCGAGAATTCAAAGATTTGATGAAAAAGATAATTTCTGGGAAATGGGTGAGACCGGACCATGCGGACCTTGCAGTGAAATTCATTATGACCGAACTCCTGATTTATCGGGATACAAACTTGTGAATGCGGGTGTTCCCGATGTAATAGAGATATGGAATTTAGTGTTTATTCAATTTAACAGGAAAGCCGATGGAACCCTCGAGGAGCTTAATTCAAAACATGTGGATACGGGAATGGGTTTCGAAAGAATTTGTGCTGTCATCAATAACAAAAATTCAAATTATGACACTGATATTTTTACTCCAATAATTTCTGAAATTGAAAAGCTAAGTAAAAAGAAATATTCACAAGAATTGAAAAATCCTGACGGTGTAGCGATGCGTGTAATCGCAGATCATATCCGCACACTTGCTTTTGCAATCGCTGAAGGAACTATACCGGGAAATGAGGGTAGGAGCTATGTTCTAAGAAGAATTTTAAGAAGAGCCTCAAGATTCGCAAGAAATTTAGGTTTCAAAGAGCCTGTATTATATAAACTTCTATCTGCTTTAGATGAAGTCATGGGTGAAGTTTTTCCTGAAATAGTATCACATAAACAAACAATTGGGAAAGTAATTAAAGCAGAAGAGGAAAGTTTTCTTCAAACTCTCGAACGTGGTTTGGAGAGGTTTGACGATATTATAAAAAAATTATCTCTGAATAATGTAAATACCATTTCAGGAACTGATGCTTTTCAACTATACGATACATTTGGATTCCCTTTAGATTTGACTGAGCTTCTTGCAAAGGAAAATAATCTATCTGTTGACGTAATCGAGTTCAATAAACAAATGGAAGCTCAGAGAGACCGTTCTCGCAGTGCAAGAAAGGTTCATACTCAGGAAGCTGAGATTGATATTCCTGATTTAGCTACTAATTTCACCGGATATGATGAATTAAAAACAAAAGCAAAAGTATTATATGTAAAAGATAATCAAATCATCTTGGACAAAACACCATTTTATGTCGAAAGAGGAGGACAGGTTTCTGACATAGGATTTCTTAAAGCAGGTAATCAAAAATATCCAATTATTGATGTAGGCAAATCAGGAGATGCTATAGTACATTATGCTGAATCTGAAATAAATGTATCGGTAGAAGATATTGTTATAATTGAAGTGGATATTGAGAGAAGAAAAAATATAATGCGAAATCACTCTGCTACACATTTATTGCATGAAGCTCTGCATGAAGTTCTTGGTGAGCATGTGAAGCAGGCTGGTTCCCTCGTCGAGCCTAATTACCTAAGATTTGACTTTAATCATTATGAAAAAGTTTCCGATGAAGATGTTTTAAAAATTGAGTCAATTGTAAATAAAAAAATATTGGAAAATATTCCGGTCAATACTAATATACTTCCTATCGAGGAGGCAAAGAAAAATCCTAATATTAAAATGTTTTTCGGAGATAAATATGGTGATGTTGTTCGTGTTGTAATAATGGACGAAAATTTTTCTTTGGAATTTTGCGGTGGTACTCATGTAAAGAATACAAGCGAAATAGGAATTTTTAAAATTATATCCGAGACCGGCATAGCCGCAGGTGTCCGGCGTATTGAAGCAATAACGGGATATGCCGTAAATGAATATATGCGAACAGTTCATAATAAACTTGTTGAATGGCAACAATATTCAGATGAATTATTAACTCGTATTAAACAGTTGGAAAAAGAAATTTCTGTTTACCGTTCCAATGAATTTAAACAGTTATTTCCTGCGTGGGTAAAAGATGCTAAAATTCATGATGGAATAAGAATAATTGCTAAAGAAATTTCTGTAAGTGATATAGAAAATCTTCGGAATGTTGGAGAAAATCTTAGAGATTTCTTTTCAGAAAAAGGAATAGGTTTACTTACTACAATATTAAATGACAAAGTACAAATAGTCTGTGTTGTAACGGATGATTTGAAAGTTCAGTATCCTGCCGGAAAAATTG
>JBEKWK010000208.1:0-6176 GCA_049513175.1 FCB group bacterium | reverse complement strand
AGCAGAGACCAGATATTATAAGAGTTTTGTGAATAAGTCGAAGCCAGATAATAATAGTTATTTGCAAAATCGGGTGCCACTTCTACACCTTTTTCCCAATAACCTACGGCATTATTAGTCTGTTTTATATCATGCTTGAGAATACCCATTTCCATATATAATCTTCCGGAATATTTAATTTTTTCTACTCCCTGCTCGTATATTTCAAATGCTTTATCCATGTTATTTTCTGCTTCATAACAATTGCCGAGCAGAGCATAAATCTTATCATTTATTTTGTTAATGTGCAATAATGAATCCAGCATTGTTTTAGCCTTTGAGAAATCATTCTTATTATAATAGGCAAAGGCTTTTTCATAAGGGTATTCAACTGAAACAGAATCATATTGCATGGCTTCATCAAATTTTACAATTGCAGAATCGTATTTTCCCCTGTCAATCATTTCCACACCGATTTTTCCTAAGGCTCTCGCCTGCATTACTTGTACATAAGTTTGAGAATAAGAGCTACGGAATAATAAGAATAAAAATAAGAAAATTGGAATAATATTTTTTTTCATCTTTTATATTTTCTCTATGTTGTTAAACATATTATATAATGAAGGATTGCACTGTAATTTATTGGAATTGATTTTTTAAGAAATACTTAAAAATAATTTGTCAAAGAATTATCTTTCATCCCTACTAATTATTAAATTTGCAAAGAATTGTTTTTCAATATTTATTTTATTATTATGATAGATTTAAGAAGTGATACTGTTACGCAGCCGACAGAAGAAATGAGACAAGCAATTTTCAATTCAAAGGTCGGCGATGATGTTTTCGGTGATGACCCGACAGTAAACGAATTGCAAGAGTATGTAGCCGACCTTTTAGGGAAAGAAGATGCATTGTTTGTACCTTCAGGTACGATGGGTAATCAAATCTCAATTGGGATTTTAACAAAGCCCGGCGATGAGATAATAGCTGAGTTCGATTCCCATATATTTCAATATGAAGCCGGTGCACCAGCCCTGATTTCCGGTGTACAGCTCCGTTGCATTTATTCTTCCAACGGCATGATGAAAGAGGAAGATATAATTAAAGCAATACGACCTGATGATATTCATGCACCTCATACTTCTTTAATCTGTATCGAAAACACTCATAACAGGCATGGTGGAACTATAATATCACTCGATTATATCCACAGAATTGAAAAAATTGCCCACGAACATAATTTATTACTTCATTGCGATGGAGCCCGATTATGGAATGCTTGTTCTGCTACAGGAATTTCTCCTAAAGAATATGCAAAACCTTTTGATACTATTACAGTTTGTCTCTCTAAAGCATTGGGAGCACCCATAGGCTCTGTTATTTCAAGCACAAAGCAATTAATTAATTCAGCAAGAAGGAGAAGAAAAGTGATGGGAGGTGGGATGAGGCAAGCCGGTATTATTGCTTCTGCCGGGCTTTATGCTCTTAAAAACCATTTTGATTTATTGAAACAAGACCATAAAAATGCAAAACTTTTTTCCCGGAAATTATATGAATCCAAATTCTTTGAAATTGACCCTGCAAAAGTTGAAACCAATATCGTTATTTTTTATTTAAAAGATGGGATAGAACCTAATAATTTTGCTGAACTTTGCAAAGAAAACGGTGTTTATGTTATTCCAATGGGAGGGCAGTCAATCAGGGCTGTATTTCATTTCCAGATTGATGAAAAAAATACTATTGAAGCCGCTAATATACTTTGTAACCTTACAGAAAAACTTTTATAATTCAGTTAAATGGTTTTGCTTTAATTTTTGAATTACATTGGAAAAATATAGATTTAGCAATAGAATATTATAATTGATGTAATAAAAATGAATCAGAAAAATATTATCAGGGTTATTCTCCGATAATTTTTACCAAAACTCTCTTTTTCCTCATTCCATCAAATTCCCCGTAAAAAATTTGTTCCCATGGTCCCAAATCTAAACTTCCTTTAGTAATAGCTATGACGACCTCTCTTCCCATCACTTGTCTTTTCATATGCGCATCAGCATTATCTTCAAAAACATTATGCTTATATTGAGCATGAGGTTTTTCCGGAGCCAGCCTTTCCAGCCACGCTTCATAATCATGATGCAGTCCTGATTCGTCATCATTTACAAATACGCTTGCTGTTATATGCATGGCATTGATAAGTGCCAATCCTTCTTTTATACCGCTTTCCCTGATGCTTTTTTCAACTTCGTGAGTAATATTAATAAAAGCTCTTCTCGTTGTAGTTTGAAACCAAAGTTCTTTTCTAAAGGTATTCATTGTAATCTCAAAGATATATAAGAAATAATATTTTTTTATTTGAAGACAAAATATAAATAGTCTTAAAGAAGTTTAAATATGTATAAATTACACTAAATTCTTTAAATAATTTTTAAAAATTCGTTAAATTGCATTTTACAATATAATTATATTTTTTCACAAATAAATACATTGGTTTAAATGCTAATTTCTTACAACTGGTTGCAGGAATTCATTGAATTTTCTTATACTCCCATCGAATTAAGCGATATTCTGACTATGCTTGGGATTGAAGTGGAATCTATTACAGACTATGGGAAAAAATATGAAAACTTCTTTACTGCAAAAGTTTTATCCAAAGATAAACTTCCAGATACCGATAAATTATCAATTTGTAAAGTATTTGACGGTATTGCTGAACGAATCGTTATTTGTGGCGCCCCGAATGTAGAAACAGGACAAATCGTGGTTCTCGGAATACCGGGTGCCATTGTACCCCAAAATAATTCGGTAATTGAGGAAAAAGTTATAAGAAAAGTATCTTCTTCGGGGATGCTCTGCAGCAGATACGAACTTGAATTTGGCGATGACCACAGCGGTATTTGGGTTTTACCTCCTGATGCCAAAATAGGTGTTTCCCTTGCAGATTATCTTAATTTAAATGATATTGTTTTTGATATTAGTGTTACCCCGAATAGGGCTGACTGCCTAAGTCATTTAGGTATAGCACGGGAAATCGCAGCATTTTCTAAAAAAAAGATAAAGAAGCCTGTAATTACAATTAAGGAATCGAATAGCCCTATTCAAAATAGCATTTCGGTTATTATTGAAGACCCCGATAAATGTCCTCGTTATACTGCCAGAGTAGTTCGGGAAGTTAAGGTTAAGGAATCGCCGGATTGGCTTAAGAATAGACTAACAATTCTCGGTTTAAGACCTATTAATGTCATAGTTGATGTAACTAATTTAATTTTGCTTGAATGCGGGCAACCTTTACACGCTTTTGACCTCGATTATATAGAAGGCAATAAGATTATAGTTAAAACAGCCGTTGATGGAGCTAAGTTTATTACCTTAGATAATAAAGAACGTACACTCGACAGTGATATGTTAATGATTTGTGATGGAAAGAAACCAGTGGCAATTGGTGGGGTAATGGGTGGTGAGAACAGCGAAATCAATTCATCAACAAAGAATATTCTCATTGAATCTGCTTTTTTCTCACCAAGGTCTATTCGAAGCACATCTAAAAAGCTTGGTATTCAAAGTGAAGCTTCTTATAGGTTCGAAAGGGGTGTGGATATTGATAATGTTATTTATGCTCTTAACAGGGCTACACAATTAATAGCTGAATTGTCCGGTGGCATAGTTGAAAAAGGAGTGATAGATGTTTATCCTCAGCCTCGAAGTAATTTAAGGTGCGACCTGCGTTTTCATCGGACAAATGATATTATAGGTTTGGAACTTTCTTCAAAGCAGATAAAAGATATGCTGGAAAGCCTTGATTTCAAAATTATTAAGGAAACTGTGCAATCAATACTTGTTGAAGTACCTTTATATCGCGTGGATATTGAGGGAGAAATAGACCTGATTGAAGAAATAGCAAGGCTTTATAATTATGATAATATATCACCTCAATTTTCTTCTTCTATTGATTTTAGTAGCGGTAAAGTTCCTGATGAGTTGGCTGTACCGAAATTCAGGGAACAATTAACTGATTATCTCGTACAGAATGGCTACCACCAGGTAATTACTCAAAATATGATAGACCCGGCTTCTGCTAAGTTGTTTACAGATGACCCGATTCAGATATCTAATCCATTAGGGGAGGAACTTTCAATCTTAAGACCTTCTTTGGTGCCGTCTATTTTAAAGACAATCGAACATAACCTAAGGATGGGTACTACGGATTTGAAGCTATTTGAAATAGGTAGAACCTTCCATAAAGTCGAAAATTCTCAGAAGACTTTTATTGAAGGAATCCTGGAAAAGGAAGTTCTGCTTATCGCTCATGCAGGAAGTTCGCACCCAATTCAATGGGGACTGGAAGATAAACAAACAGATTTTTATGATATAAAAGGGATTATTGAAGATATTTTCAGTTTTTTCCATTTAAGTGAAATAATACTCCAAAAAGAGAATAATCCGGGTATTGTTTATTCGGGTAATTGTCTTAGTGTTTCCATGAGTGGTAAAATCGTAGGGAATTTTGGTGAAGTATCGGAAAAATTACTTAAAAAATATGGGATAGAAATTCCTGTTTATTTTGTCATATTAGAGTTGACAAATTTATACAGTAAGAAAAGGACAAAACAGGAATATAATTCAGTGTCCCAATATCCCGGAATAAATCGGGATTTAGCATTTGTTGTTGATAATAATATATCTTTTGAAAATATTTATGAAGAGATTAAAAATAATGGCGGTGAGTTACTTCAGAATATAAATCTGTTTGATGTATATTCAGGAAAATCTATAGGCGAAAATAAAAAAAGCTTAGCTTTCTCATTATATTATTCCTCTCCTGAAAGGACATTGCAGGATGTTGAAGTTGATAGTTCTATTAACAATATAATTAAAACCGTAGAGCATAATTTAGGTGCAAAACTCAGGTCATTCTGATAATAAAAATCTATTAAAGTGTAATATGAAAGAACAAAAGACAGAAGCTCGCACAAGAGATACTATTGCTGCTGATTCCAAAGTACAGGAAACAGTGAAAAATTTATGGATGGTAATTCAAAATTCTGTTCTGACTCTCAAGACTCTTCAGGAAGAGAATACGGATTTAAGTCTCAAATATAACCAGCTCGAAAAGAATTTTATCGAGATTGAATCATCTAACAATAAATTGATTGCCGAGATTGAGGAGTTTAAATGTAAAGTTTTAGAGAATAATGAAATTATAGACAGCTTAAAGGACCGGCTAAAAGATTATGATGAAAAATATAAAGATTTTCAAGATGTTGAGAATAATATAGTAATTCTTCAAAAAGAAAATGACCAACTGAAATTGGAATTAGAAGAAAAGGAAGCCATGCCGGATGCATTTGAGGAATTAAAAAAAGAATTTGAATTTGAATATGAAAGAGCTGAAAAAAATGATAAAGAAAATAAACTGTTAACTGAGCGTTTGAAAGAAATTGAGAATTTAAAAGGGGATAATGACCTAACCTTAAACGAGCTTATTTCTAAAAATAAAAAATTGAAAGAAAAAGAAGATGAAATTGTTGCTCTGAACAATAAAATATTCGAACTCGAAACTCAAATATTGGATTCAAATGAGAAAACTACCAAAGAAGAACCTCAATTTCAATCTGAAATATATGATTACAAAATAACAGAATTAGAAATCAATTTGGATAATTTGAAATCCGAGCTTAGAAAAGAACAGAATGAAAGATTGAGAGAAAGAGAAAAATATCAGGATGAGATTACTTCTTTTAAAAAGAACATCGAACACCAGGATGAAGTTCTTAAGTCGTACTCCACACAACTTTTGGATGTGAAAATAATAAATACGGATTTGGAAAGAGAACTCAAAGAAAGTAAAAATCAAACTGTAACAATTAATGAAGAATTAATCTCGTTAAAACAAGTACATGAAACCGTTTTAATTGAAAACAAAGAATTTCTGAAATATAAAGAAGAAGTAAATTTCAAAAACGGTTTAATAGAAGAATATACATCTCAACTTAAAAATCTAAATGTAGAAGCTATTAGCAAAGATAAAACATTAGAAGCATTGCACGAGAAAATATCACATTTAGAAAACAAATGTAAACTTTTAGAAGGTGAATCTGAGGATTTTAATAATTTGCTTGTCCAGTTAAAAGAACTTGAAAACAAAATAGAACAAGAAAAACAGCAAAATTTAAATTTACAAATGCAGATAAATAATT
>JBEKWK010000207.1:0-6182 GCA_049513175.1 FCB group bacterium | reverse complement strand
CTGGTCAATAAATGACACTCCTCTTACTTCGCCTGTTAGTCCTATTTCACCAATGAATACGCTTTTTAAGCTTACAGGTTTATCCCTAAGTGAACTAACCAATGCAATTGCAATTCCCAAATCAACCGACGGGTCACTTAAATATATACCTCCCGCTACATTTACAAAAATATCATAACTGCCGAATCTCAAACCCATTCTTTTTTCCAGGACAGCTAATATCATCTGGAGTCTTCTTATATCGAAACCCGTTACGCTTCGTTGAGGAACACTGTAACTCGAAGAAGAAACCAAAGCCTGAACTTCAAGCAGAACAGGTCTTGTACCTTCGATTGCCGCAACAATAGATATTCCCGAATCAACATCGAGCCTGTGAGCAAGAAACAATTCTGATGGATTTGTAACCTCCCTCAATCCGGTTTCTTCCATTTCAAAAATACCAATTTCATTCGTTGAACCAAACCTGTTTTTGACTGCCCGAAGTATTCTGTAAGAATAAGTTTTTTCTCCTTCAAATTGTATAACAGTATCAACCATGTGTTCAAGAACTTTTGGTCCGGCTATGATTCCTTCTTTAGTAACATGACCAACAATGAAAATCGGTTTGTTTGTTTTTTTTGCAGTCTGCATGAGTAAAGCCGCACATTCGCGTACTTGTACAATACTCCCGGGGGAAGAATCAATTTTATCAGAATAAACAGCTTGAATAGAATCAACAATTATAACTCCCGAATCAGAAGAATTAATTGCAATATCAATTTCTTCAATATTAGTTTCACTCATAAGGAGAAGATTATCGGGAATTCCTTCCAATCGTTGAGACCTGTATTTTATTTGTTGAAGTGATTCTTCTCCAGTAACATATAAAGGCTTATAATTTCCAAGTCCGCTGCACATCTGAAGCATCAAGGTAGATTTGCCTATGCCGGGGTCACCTCCGACAAGAACTAAGGAGCCGGGAATTATC
The DNA here is from genome assembly GCA_049513175.1 of FCB group bacterium. Classification (GTDB taxonomy): domain Bacteria; phylum Bacteroidota; class Ignavibacteria; order Kapaibacteriales; family UBA2268; genus JBEKWK01. The sequence goes on along the minus strand of JBEKWK010000207.1, from coordinate 5,215 downwards.
CCCCCGCCTAAAACTCTGTCTAATTCATTGTTACCTGTTTTTATCCTGTATTCTGCTTCAGAGCTTATCGAATCCAAACGAACTAAATCACTTTTGGGGGAATTTTTCCTTTCATGTCTTTTATTATCAGAACTAACTCTCTTTTCAATAAAGCTGTCCCAGCTTCCGCAAACATTGCATTTGCCTTGCCATCTTGGTGACTGACTACCACATTCCTGGCAAATGAAGATTATTTTTTCTTTCATTCTTTTAATTCGATAAAACCAATTTAACAAAAAACGAAATTTATCTTTTAGGAATATCAATATATAAAATATTTAAATAATTTATATTTTTTTTCTTAAATTTAAAATTATTCTTGAAATATTCGGAAAAAATAATTATTTAGCTATAATTCTAACCCGACTAAAAAAATATCAATTTCAAATACATTGTCTAAGGTGCAAAATGTTCAGAACAATTAATGATTTTATACAGGACTGGGAAGTCGAAAGTGATGCAATGTTAAAAATATTGCTTGCAACGACGAATGGAGCTTTATTACAAAAAGTTTATCCTGAAGGAAGAACTTTAGGAGATATTGCATGGCACATTGTAGTATCGCTGGGTGAAATGAGTGCTACTTCAGGTTTAAACGCTGTTACTCCCATAGAAGATACGGAAACACCTGCAGAAATTCAGTACATAGTTGATAATTTTAATAAGGCAAGCAATAATTTATTGGACGAGGTAATCAAAAAATGGAATGACTCAATGCTTTTGGATGATATTATGATGTATGGTGAAAAATGGAAAAGAGGTTTTCTTCTTGAATCCGTAATAAGGCACCAGATTCATCACCGGGGTCAGATGACAATCCTGATGAGGCAGGCACATCTGAAAGTTCCGGGAGTATATGGTCCTTCTAAAGAGGAATGGGCTCAATTTGGTATGCAGCCTGCAAAATAATTATGTAGTGATTATTATAAATAAACGTAATATGTTCTATAAGAAATAATATATATTATAATTGTTATTCTGTCGTTTAATTTTAAATTAGAATTTATAAAAAAAATTTAGTTGAAAAAATATTTAAAAATTAAAGGAGCTGAAGATGATTTTTGATATTGATATGCTCAAAAAGCATTACTCGACATTTGCAGGAAAAGTTGATTCTGCAAAAAAAGTATTAGGCAAACCTATGACACTTGCAGAAAAAATACTTTACGGACACTTATTCGACTCAAAATCCTTAAAAGAATTTACACGAGGAGTGGACTATGTTGATTTCGCACCCGACAGAGTTGCCATGCAGGATGCTACCGCCCAAATGGCTTTATTGCAATTTATGCAGGCAGGTCGTCCCAAAGTTGCCGTACCTTCGACTGTACATTGCGACCATCTAATACAGGCAAAAGTTGGAGCGGATAATGACCTGAAAATCGCATTGGATGTAAATAAAGAAGTTTATGATTTTCTGTCTTCGGTTTCCAACAAATATGGAATTGGCTTTTGGAAACCGGGAGCAGGAATTATTCACCAGGTGATTTTAGAAAATTATGCCTTTCCGGGCGGTATGATGATTGGAACCGATTCACATACCGTAAACGCCGGAGGCTTGGGAATGGTTGCAATAGGAGTAGGTGGTGCTGATGCCGTGGATGTTATGGCTGGAATGGCTTGGGAATTAAAATTTCCTAAATTAATCGGAATTAAATTAACTGGAAAATTAAGCGGCTGGACTTCATCAAAAGATGTAATTCTTAAAGTTGCAGGTATTCTTACCGTTAAAGGCGGGACAGGAGCAATTGTAGAATATTTCGGCGAAGGTGCAAATTCACTTTCTTGTACCGGTAAAGGTACCATATGCAATATGGGTGCTGAAATCGGTGCAACAACTTCATTATTTGCGTACGATGAAAAAATGTATAACTATCTTTCTGCAACATCCCGTAAAGAAGTTGCTGATATGGCAAATTCAATTGCCGGTTATTTAAAAGCCGATGCTGATGTATATTCAAATCCTGAAAAATATTTCGACCAGATAATTGAAATAAATCTTTCGGAATTAGAGCCTCATGTGAATGGTCCCTTCACACCGGACTTAGCTTGGCCCATTTCAAAATTTGCACAAGCTGTGAAAGAACATGAATATCCCGAAAAATTAGATGTAGGGCTAATCGGTTCATGTACAAATTCATCTTATGAAGATATCTCCCGTGCGGCATCACTCGCACAGCAAGCAGTAGATAAAAATTTAAAAGTCAAATCCGAATATACAATTACCCCGGGTTCTGAGCTTGTAAGATATACTATTGATAGAGATGGTTATATTGATATATTCAACAAAATCGGCGGTGTTGTTCTTGCAAATGCCTGCGGTCCTTGCATCGGACAATGGGCAAGACATGGTGCAGATAAGCAGGAAAAAAATTCTATCATCACTTCTTTTAATAGAAATTTCGCAAAACGAAATGATGGCAATCCCAATACATTCAGTTTTGTATCATCCCCGGAAATTGTTACTGCATTAAGTATTGCAGGAAAACTTACTTTCAATCCTTTAAAAGATAAACTCATTAACGAGGATGGAAAAGAAGTTATGCTCGAACCACCGACAGGTTCTGAATTACCCGAAAAAGGATTCGATGTAAAAGATATTGGTTATCAAAAGCCTGCTGAAGATGGAAGCGGAGTAGAAATAAAAGTTGACCCAAAATCAGAGAGGCTTCAATTATTAGAACCCTTCTCACCCTGGGACGGTAAAGATTATACCGGGCTGAAACTCTTAATTAAAGTAAAAGGAAAATGCACTACTGACCATATCTCAATGGCAGGACCTTGGCTAAGATTCAGGGGACATCTCAATAATATATCTAACAATTTATTAACGGGTGCCGTCAATTCTTTCAATGAAAAAACCAATTATGTGAAGAATCAATTAAGCGGAGATTATGCAGCAGTTCCCGAAGTCCAGAGAGCTTATAAAGCAAAAAGCATTGGTTCGATTGTTGTAGGAGATGAAAATTATGGAGAAGGTTCATCGAGAGAACATGCCGCTATGGAGCCGAGATTCCTCGGTGTCAAAGTAGTCTTAGTCAAAGCTTTCGCCCGAATTCACGAAACGAATTTAAAAAAGCAAGGGATGCTTGCTTTGACTTTTACAAATAAAGATGATTGGGGAAAAATACAGGAAGATGATTCTATTGATGTAATTGGATTAAATAAATTTTCTCCGGGTATGCCTCTTTCCATAATTTTAAATCATAAAGATGGTACCAAAGAAGAAATAAAAGCAAATCATTCTTATAATGAATCTCAGATAGAATGGTTTAAAGCAGGTGCCGCTTTGAATATCATTAAGAAACAATTTCAAAAATAAGTTTTATTTAACTTTATATTTTTGAAATATAAAGAGTGTCATTCTGAACGAAACGAAGTGGAGTGAAGAATCCATTTTCCGCATGGGCACTGGATTCTTCGCTTTGCTCAGAATGACATTTGTTATAATGTAATACTTCGAAGATATTTCTTTTTTCATAAAATCATCACATATTCGTTATATAGAAAATTATAAATAAAATTTAATAAACATATGTCAAAATTGAATAAAGTAATTTTTGTAATTATCATCTCTTTAATTTCTACTTTTATTCTTAAAGCTGAGGAGTCTAAAAAAATAATTCCTCTTGTTGTTTATAAATTGGACACCCTATGGTATTTTCTCGATTCTGATGGCAAGCAAATATTTCCGCCACAAAGTTTAGTTAGTATCGGTGGGTATAGCGAAGGTTTTTTCCGGGTTTTTAAAAAAATAGACGGGGTAGACAAATGGGTTTACTTGAATATGAAAGGAGAATTAGTAATAACTCCAAATTGCGATAAAGCTAAAAATTTTTCCGAGAGAATGGCACTTGTAATGAGATACAGGGACGATGCACATGATTCCTTCTTTTATGGTTTCATCAATACCCAGGGGACACAGGTTATACCATATATTTATACGGATGCTCTGGATTTCAGTGAAGGTTTGGCTTATGTAAAAAATGACGAACATACGGGATATATTGATAAGACCGGGAAATTTGTAATAACTTTGACAGATGGTCCCGGAGCCTCTTTTAAAGAGGATTTAGCTCCGGTATTAAATGAAAAAAATCAGGCTGGTTTTATAGATAAAAAAGGAAAATTAGTTATAAATTATCAATTCGATGATGCAGGATATTTTTCCGAAGGTCTTGCTTCTGTTGGCTTATTGGGAAAATACGGATATATTTCTAATACGGGTGAACTTGTAATACCATCATTTTTTGATTATGTATATCCGTTCAGCGAAGGCAGGGCTGTCGTAGGAATGTTGGATACTGCCAACAATGTAAAATACGGCTTGGCTAATGTAATAGGTAACCCGGTTATAAATTTCATATTGGAAGATATTCGTAATGTAAGCGAGGGAGTGTGCGCATACAGAACTGTTGACAAGTGGGGTTTCATGGATAAATTTGGTAAAACTATAATTGACCCTGTTTATGACTATGCCGAAAGTTTCAAGAATGGATTAGCATGGGCTTCAAAGAAAGTAGAAGATAAATACGGATTTATAAACAAAGAAGGGAAATATGTTATTTTGATTCCTAAATCTGATTTTATCGTTGATTTAAGACTGAACAGATTAGTAAACTAATAGTTGCGTTTATCCAAAGATTTGAGCATTGAGACAAGCATTTCAGAATAAATATTTTCAGGTAATAAATTAATATAGTTTCTTGCTTGCTTGAAATAATTCTCAATAATTTTTTCTGTTTCGTCAATTACATCCAATCTGTACATCACATCTTTTATCAAAGGCACATATTCTAATGGAAGACCATTATCTTTATAAAATTTATTCAACAATTCTTTATCATCTTTATTTTTTACTTTTGCCATTGCAGAAATAATCAGGAAAGTTTTCTTCCCTTCTAATATATCCTGACCTACTGTTTTTCCGAGCTTTGCTTCCTCCGCCGTCAAATCAAGTAAATCATCCTGTATTTGAAATCCCATGCCGAGGTTCAATGCAAAATTATCAAGTGCGGATATTTCTTTTTCATTGCCTAAACCTATATGCCCTCCTATGATGGCGGCTGTTTTCAAAAGCCATGCAGTTTTTTTCTCAATCATATTGAGATAATCCTGCAAATTTATATCCTGCCTCGAATTAAATTCCATATCCAAAGCCTGCCCTTCACAAACT
>JBEKWK010000206.1:0-6221 GCA_049513175.1 FCB group bacterium | reverse complement strand
CGTTTTCGATAGAAAGTACAGCTGCACGTTCTGCCGCTTTGATTCCGGCTTCATCTGCATCATATGAAATGTATATTTTTTTGGTATATCGGCTCAAAAGTTTTAATTGCTCTACGGTCAAAGCAGTACCGCTCGATGCAACAGAATTTGTATAACCTGCCTGGTGCAGTGTCAAAACATCAGCATAGCCTTCCACAACGATAGCATATTTCTTGGAGCGGATTTCATTTTTTGCCTGAAATAATCCGTAAAGAGTCCTGCTTTTATCATAAACAATAGATTGAGGAGAATTTATATATTTTCCCATTTTGTCATCAGGATTTAATTGCCTTGCTCCGAAACCAATAACTTTTCCCAAGGCATCCTGAATAGGAAACATTATCCTATTGCGAAACCTGTCATAATATGATTTATCTTCTTTTTGAACAGTTAATCCTGCTTCAAAAAGTGTTTGCCCTGTGAAGTTTTGCTTTTTCAATTCTGTCATCAGGCTATCCCAGGAATCAGGAGCATAGCCAAGGAAAAATCCGGTTATAATTTCATCTGTAAATCCTCTGTCTTTAAAAAATGTTCGAGCTACTTTTCCTTCGGATGAATTCATCATTTTTATATAAAACTGAGAAGCTGCATTTATAGCCTTTAAAACAAGTTCTTTTTTATCTACTTCTTCTTTAACATAAGGTTCATTTGATTCTTCAGGCAACCTGACACCTGCTTTTTTAGCCAACTCTTTTATAGCTTCAATGAAATTCAAATGGTGGTAATTCATCATAAAAGAAATGGCATCCCCTCCCGCACCGCAGGCGAAGCATTTATAAATTCCAAGTTCGGGAGATACATTTAAGGAAGGTTTTTTGTCATTATGAAAGGGACATAAGCCGATAAAATTTTTGCCTTTTTTTCGCAGTTCTATTGATTCCGATACTACATCAACAATATCGGTATGTCTTAATATCTCTTCACGTATTTCATCGGTAATTTTCAAAATAAATTGCTAATTTAAATTTAAATATACTCCAATCACTGCAAAGCAGGGGAACTTTCGAAACAAAGACTGATTGACAGTTTCAAAGAAATTAATAAATGAAATAGCCAATCAATCTTTAATACACCGAACTGAATATGCAACTACAGGAGAGTAGTATGTCCTGGACCTGTAGACTTGGGAATCATTGCATATCATGGCCCTGAAGAAAGCCACTGATCCCCAGTCAGTAGTATCTGTAGAAGACCACCAACAACCCAAATATTTTAATTCACCGAATCCATGATGGTATTCATCTTGCCATCCCCCCGGTAGAGCAGAAAAACCGGTTTCATCTGTTGCTCCTGTATTTGGACTTTGCCAATGACTAAAACCTGCTTCTTTTAATTTGCCACCTGCTATACTGTCTCCTCCAAGAAAATTAGTTAAAATTGTCCATTCTGAATCACTTGGTACATGCCAACCCTCAGGAGCCAAACCACGAGGATCATATACAGCATACCAATTGTAAAGTTTGCCATATATAGCACCCAGAGCAGAATCATTATTATAATAACACCATGCACCTGTTGTTAGATTTCTCCATATTAAAGAATCTATAACATTAGGTATTGGATCGCCATTACGGTAATGGTCAACATCTAGATTTTTACACATCCATTTCTGAGTGCCTATTGTTATATAGCAATCTTGTGTAGGATTAGTTGTTTTGTCACTACCACATGCATACAAGAAAGATATTACAAGGATTAATAAAAGCAAAATTCTTGTTTTCATTGTAAACTCGAATATGTTTTATAAAAGATATTTTAAGTAAACTAAAATTACACAGTGCTGTTAGAAATTCAAAATATTTATTTATAGAATTCTGGTAAATAATTTTTCCCCTTGTTCCCAATCTCCCGCTTGGGAACATCTTAGTTTAGGTTACCAAGCATGTGCTTGGTAAACAGACAAGAATAGTTCTGCTTATTTAAATCTAAAATTATAAATCTAAAATTTATTCACAATTGAATCATCCTCGCACTCAGCCAATAACTCTTTAATCGTTTTACCCGATTCAGGGTCTATTGTTCCACCTGCAATTTCTGCCGCAGGTATTAAAACGAATTTTCGTTCATGCATTCTTGGATGAGGAACTGTTACCACAGAATTATTCTCGCATTTATTCCCATAGAAAATAATATCTATATCTATTTCTCTCTCATGCCAATGCTGCCGTACTTTTCTTCCAAGAGAAAGCTCAATTTTTTTGCAAAGGGCAATTAAACTAATTAATGAACAATCTGTGTATCCTGTAACTGCAATATTCAAAAACCAAGGCTGTTCTGTATATCCAACAGGCTCTGTTTCATAAAATGACGAAAGTGTTACGTTGGATAACACATTTGACGATTTTAAATAATTTACTGCATTTAAGATATTTTGCTTCCTCGTGCCTAAATTTGCCCCGATAGAAAGCATTATATATGTTTGATTTTTATTTATTACTTTTCTTTCCTGAATTAAAAATTATTATTTAGGTTTTTTAGTAATTGTTTGTTCTGCTTCTATATAATCTACAATATGTTTAATCGGAACATTCATTTTTCTAACACGGACTGTTGCCTTTATCAGATTGGGAAATTTTTCCATCGTCATATTCAGAATCTCATTGGCAATGGTTTCGACGAGATTATATGACTCTCCCCCAATAACTTCTTCGATACAATAGAATGCTTCTTCATAGTTAAGGGCATAATTTACATCATCATTAATTATAGCTTCAGTCGGGTCGTAATATAGGTCCAAATCAACTTCATATTTTCCGCCAATATTTTGCTCCTCCTGTTTGACTCCATGATAAGCATAAAATTGAGCGGATTTTATACTCAAACGCATGGGTGTGGTTTCTTTCATATTATTTTATATTCAAATTATTCAACAAATTATTAGATTTCAAAATTACTACTTTTAAATGATTTCCAAAAATAACGTATTCTTCTATATATCTATTTGAATGGGATTTCGAACTACAAACTTTATTTATTTTGATTTTTTTGTTTAAATACTTGTTTCTTAATAAAAATATAGCTATATAGTTTTTTAAATTTGTTTATATTTTTTGAAAGTGTTTTTTATGGCAAAAAATTCTAAAGCAAAACCACCAAAAATAGTTAGGGGCGTATCTGTAAGACACGTTATGAAATATCAAAGATATCCAAAACTATATGTTGTATTAAGATTATTTAATTTTGCATTATGTCAATGGGAAATAAAAAATAAAAATCATTATAAATTTTTTTTAACAAAAAATTTAGAAATTATAAACCATTAGGAACTAATAATATTTAGTAATAATAGATTTTGAAGTATTAATTTATTTAGTATAAGTATTAATATCAAATATATTTGTAAAAAACATTATTTCCTAGAAAATTCTATAATTAAATTATCTCTTTATTAAGAACCTATAGGATGTTACCTCGATAAAACTAATTATTCTCTTTTATAAATTCCAACATCGCTCCCGGAAATGGCGACAAAACTCTTTCCAATACGCCTTGAATAAGTGAGATGGTCAAGCCATAGTTAGTTATTGGTACCCCTGCTTTTTTTGCCTGCTGAATACGCATCATTTTTTCATTTCTTGTAAGCATGCACCCGCCACAATGAATAATTAATGTGTATTCAGATAAATTCTCAGGAAAATCTCTGCCCGAACAAACATCAATCTGTAAGTCCAAGCCGAGATATTGTCTCAGCCAGCGGGGAATTTTCACCCTGCCGATGTCATCTTCAAGAGGATGGTGACTGCAAGCTTCAGCAATTAATATTTTATCTCCTGTGACTAATTTATCTATTACTTTTACTCCCCTGACTTCTTCCTGCAAATCACCTTTGTATCTTGAAAACAATATAGAAAATGTTGTACATTTTATTTCAGGTGGTGTGTCAGCAACCATTTTCATTACTACTTGAGAATCGCAAACTACAATGTCAGGTTTTTGATTTAGTTTCTTTAGAAGATATGGGTATTCCCTTTCCTTCACAACTATAGAAATCGCATCATTATCCAAAATGTCACGTATTGCCTGTACCTGCGGTAAAATTAATCTTCCCTTTGGAGCCTGCAAATCAATAGGTGTTATAAAAATCGCAATCCCACCCGGCATCACAAGGTCGCTGACTAACGGCATTGATTGCGAAGAATCTGCAGGTATTAATTTTTGAATCTTACTTTTTACAAGGTTAATATATTCTTCTTGTTTTCCATTTGCTTTACAGGAGCAATAAAGAACATTATCAGATTTCTTGTTTAATAATTCAATAAATTCAATTTTCGGCTCTTCAATATCAATTTTATTTACGGCAATTAAATAAGGAATGTCATGCTCATCTATTTGTCTTGATAACTGTTCTTCAAATTCTGTCCATTTGTTCGGTTCGGTCAGAAGGATAATTAAATCTGCCCTGTTCAGGATTTTCATGGTTCTGTCTATTCTTTTCTCCGCAAGAACAGAAGTATCGTCTATGCCGGCAGTATCCAAAAATGTAACAGGTCCTATGGGAAGTAATTCAAAAGATTTTTCAACAACATCTGTTGTTGTTCCCGGCACAGGAGAAGTCATTGCAACATCCTGGTTGGCGAGCATATTTAGAAAGCTTGATTTCCCTACGTTTGTTCTGCCAAATATTGCTATTTGCAATCTCATTGATTTCGGTGTGCTTTCCATTTATCCCTTTTCTCCGTTATATTTCTCTCTGAATCCCAATGACATCAAATTACCCGGTGACAGCACATTACTTACCATATCAGAACCAAGTTTACTTTGCAAAAATTCCCTGAAATTTTGTTTTGGCGTATTCTGGTATTCATCTATAATTTCTTCCGCTTTTTCATATCCAATTTCAGGCAAAAAAGCAGTAATAAGCATTTCATTATTTTCAAAATATTTTCTGCACATTTCCGGATTCGCTTCAATTCCTGACACATGCTTTTCAAGCATCTTATCGGTATTAGTCAAAAGTTCAATTGTTTCAAGTATTGCAAATGCAATCAATGGCAAAAACTCATTTATCTGAAGTGAACCACGGGATGCACAATTTGCTATTAGTTGTGTATTAGAATTAACTTTAAGACCAACAGAAATTGTTGCTTCTGTAATCACGGGATTTACTTTACCGGGCATTATTGATGAACCTGTCTGTACCGAAGGTAATTTTATTTCCCTGAGAAAATGTAGAAGTCTTAAATCATCAGCAATTTTAATAAGATTCGTTCCATGAGCATTTAAGATACCCGATACTTCAACAAAAACATCAGCATTTGCAGTCTGGTCAAGAAGTGTTTCTGCTCTTGTCAGTCCGAGATTTGTGATTTGACGTAATTTTTCGATAACTAAAAAAATATAATTCTGTGGTGCGGTTAATCCTGTACCTACTGCCGTCCCGCCGATATTAACCGTTCTTAATCTCTCCTCGCATTTGAAAGTTCGCCACCTGTCTCTTGCTATTGCTTCGGAGAAGGAAGAAAACTGACCACCCAAAGTAATTGGCACTGCATCCTGCATCTCGGTTCTACCGATAGTCATTATATCGGCAAAGTCGTGTTCTTTTTTTTGTAATGCTCCCTGAAGTCCGGCAATCGCTTCACTAAGTTGTCTTATTTGCAAAATTGAAGCTATCTTCAATGCAGTTGGATAAACATCATTTGTTGATTGGTGAAGATTGCAATGTCCGATAGGATTTATTATTTCGTATTGTCCTCTTTCATAGCCTAAAATTTCAAGAGCCCTATTTGCAATTACTTCGTTCATATTCATATTCGTTGAAGTACCTGCACCGCCTTGCATTGCATCAATTGGGAACTGGTCAGGAAATTGCCCTTCGATTATCTCTTCACATGATTTAATAATCGCTTCAGCTATTATTTTATCGAAGTATTTCAATTCATAATTTGCAATGCAACATGCAAGTTTAACCATAGCCAACGCTTTGATTAAAATTGGAGAAACCTTATAATCAGAAATATTAAAATTGGCTATTGCCCTTGAAGTATGAATGCCCCAATAAACTTCCGAAGGAATTTCATGTTCCCCAAGATTATCTTTTTCGATTCTGGTATTCATTTTCAATCTACCGTCTAAATCTTTTCTTCAATTAATTTATTTTTAAAATGCTTCGAATCACCGTAATCATCCAAGCCAACTTCTCTTCCTAATGATTCTATCCTGTTAATAATGCAATCAAAACA
>JBEKWK010000205.1:0-6324 GCA_049513175.1 FCB group bacterium | reverse complement strand
TTGATTTGATTAAAATTGATGTTGAGGGTGCTGAAATAGATGTAGTAAATGGAATGGATAATATATTGAAAAAAAATAAACCTATACTAATTATTGAATTGGTTTCCGGATTGCAAACGAACAGAAATCTATCAACAAAGGACTTCAAGCACATGATGTCAGAAAAATATGATTATAATCCATACATGATAAATAATAATGGGGAAATAGTAAAAGTTGCAATAGAATATGAGCATTTATCTGATAATGTAGTTTTTATTCATTCCGAAGATAAACTGAATAATAAAATTTAATTTAAAATATCTAAAAGGTAATGGAAACACGAAGTCAAATATCTGTAGTTAAAAAAGGTAGTGCCGAAGAAGAAGAATTCCTATTGAAAAAATTAATGCTCAAAGAAATAAAAACTAAAATAACAGAGATGATTAACAATAATGACCCGGCAATTATAAAAACTTTAAAACAATTAATTGCCCAGGATGAAATCAGCAAAAAATAATCAATATAAGAAATTTTAATAACAATATGAAAATAAAGAAAGTTTAAGAAAGAATTATAAAAAATTGGCATTTAATAATGTAATATAATGTTTATTATGTAAACTAAAATATAATACATTTGATTCTTATGCTTCCCTGTTATTATGATATATTTTAGAAAAATATTAAATTTGTACAAATACCTTGAAAACCAAAATAATTTAAAAAATATTTAAAAGGAAAATTTATGAAAAAGTTTTTAAACATTAGATTTCTTTCTTTAATAGGAATAATCATATTAGCTATGTTGACGCGACTTTTATATCATATTCCTAATGTTACACCTATAATGGCAATAGCACTATTTGGAGCTGCTTATTTTTCTGATAAACGATTAGCTTTTGCACTACCACTATTGATAATGTTTATTAGTGATATTATTATTGGATTTCACACTACAATGCTTGCTGTTTATATCAGCTTTGCAATCGGTGTTTTTATAGGAATATATTTATTAAAAAGTGTTACTTTAGGAAAAATTATTCTGTCTTCTCTCCTAAGTTCAATTGTATTCTTTGTTGTTACAAACTTTGGAGTTTGGCTTGCTGGCTGGTATTCTCCAACTTTTGACGGTTTAAGCAAGTGCTACATTATGGCTATACCATTCTTCAGGTATGAAATCATAGGAGATTTGGTTTATTGCGGCGTATTGTTCGGTGGATTTGCTTTAGCTGAAAGATATGTTCCTATACTTACAGAATCAAAACAGACTATATAGAATTTGTTTTATAAATTGTATTTTTAATATTAGTAAATTTACATAGCCTGAATCAAGTGTAAGATTTCAGGCTCTTTTTTTGTATAATCTATCGTAATTACATCGAATCGGCAAGGCTTATCATTAATTTTATTGACGTACAAATAACCTTCTGCTACACGTCTTAAATTTGCCTGTTTTTTGGGTGTTATATATTCCAAAGGATTACCATAAAGAGTGGTTTTAGTTGATTTTACCTCAACAAAAACAAGTGTGGCTCCATCTTCAGCAACTATATCAATCTCGCCAATTCTTCCGAAAGTGAAGTTTTGTTTAATAATAATAAAACCCTTCTCTTCCAGATATTTGATTGCTAAAGTTTCGGATTCTTTTCCTTTTTGCCTGGTGTTTTGTTTGGAGTTGTTGGATTCCATTATTAACCTAATAAATACTTTAAATGGTTTCTATAAGTATAAGGATATTTAATTAAATACGAATCCATCTAGGACTTCAATTATAGATTCGGTTCTACCAAATGGTGCAGAAATTTGTACCCCTTGAATTATTCCTGTCAAATCAGTAAGTATTTCCCGTGCAATTTTAATACCTTCCATCCTGCTTGCTTCTTTATTATCTTGTACATTGGTCAATCTTTTCATTATATTATCAGGTACATGACATCCGGGAATTTCGTTATTCATAAATTCAGCATTACGAATAGATGTTAGGGGCCAAATACCTGCAATAACAGGGATTTTTATTTTTGGAATTTTGTTAAGGAAATTTTCAAATATTTTAATATCAAAAACAGGTTGTGTTACGATAAATTCAGCTCCGGCTTCTAATTTCCAATTAAGACGGTTTAATTCCTGCTCTAAATTGATTGCTCCCGGATTAACACCAACTCCAATATAAAAGCCAGTCGGGTCTCCAATTGGATTTCCGGCTATATCCAGTCCGTGATTCAACCTGTTTAATATATTAACAAGACCGATTGCGTCAACATCAAATACTCCTGTGGCATCAGGATAATTACCTAATTTTGGGGGATCTCCTGTTATAGCTAAAATATTCTTAATACCCAAAGCATAAGCCCCAAGTAAGTCCGATTGAATACCTATAACATTGCGGTCTCTGCAGACATAATGTAAAACAGTCTCTATTCCAACATCTCTTTGAAGCTGCAAAGCAAGAGCCTGGGCGGACATTCTTGCACTTGCTCTTGGTCCGTCCGGAATATTTATTACATCAATTCCATAATAATTCATTTCTCTTGCTTTTTCGATTTCTTTCTTAGCAGAAACTCCGTGTGGTGCGAGTAATTCAACAAATTTTACAAAATGGCCGTCATTCAGTCTTCTTGCTAATCGCGATTTTTTAAATTGAGGTATAGCTTCAACATGGTCTAAGTATTCTACTTTTGTAATTTCGATTTTATTTTTTTTAAAATTTGGTATCAGAGCATTTATGGTACTTCTCATTCTTTTAATATGCTCAGGTCCGGTACCACAGCATCCACCGATGATATTCGCACCACTTTGAATAAAATGCTTGGCGTATTCTCCCAGATATTCTGGTGAAGCCAGATAAATATTTCTTCCGTCAATATTTTTTGGTTTGCCGGCATTTGGCATTATAGAAATCGGAAGAGAAGTCAATTTCCTAACTTTTTCAAGCCAGTTTAACATAACTTGAGGACCAACTGTACAGTTAATGCCAATAATATCAGCACCGGTGCTTTCTAATTCCTTAATCATTATTTCAGGTTCAGCACCTGTTAATGAAGTAGTATCCTCATCAATAGTCATTTGAGCTATAATTGGAATATCAGTCAGTTCTCTTGCTGCTTTTACCCCTTGTTGTAATTCGTTAAGATAAATAAAAGTCTCAAAAATTAATAAATCAATTCCTCCGGCGAGTAGTGCTTTAATTTGTTCCTTGAAAAGTTCTTTGGCTTCTTCTTTTGAGGTAGGACCTAAAGGTTCTATCTGCAGTCCAAGAGGTCCGATGGAGCCTGCAACAAATATTCCTTCACCGGCTACCTGCTTAGCAATTAATGCACCTTCATAATTAATCTGTTCAAGTTTATCATCGAGATGATGCTTTTTTAATTTATTTCTGTTTGCACCAAAGGTGTTTGTTTCGAGTACATTAGCTCCAGCTTTTTTATAATCTTCATGCACTTGCTTTACAAGAGCAGGGTTAGTCAGATTAAGCTCTTCAAAACATTTATTTATAAATACTCCCCTGTTGTATAATTCAGTACCTAAACCTCCGTCAAAAAGTATTACTCCTATTGAAAGTTCCTCCAAAAAGTTATTATGCTTTAACATAAATTTATTTATAAATTTTAAAAAATATTTGGATTATTGTAAAATTAAAACTAAAATCTCCAATATACATTTAAGGTGATTTTAGTTTTGGCAAATATAATCAAAGGAAATAATAAATCTTAATATTAAATTCAGCACTTTTATTCTTTCTTTATAATACCGATTAAATTAGGTATATTTGAAAGTTTATTTATTAAAATATTTCTCAATATATAAAGTAATTTTTAAGTTTAAGGATTGTAGGATATGAATATTTTTGTTTTGAATTGTGGCAGTTCTTCCCTGAAATTTCAAATTATCGAAACAGATCTGGAATTAATTAAACAGGACAAGGACAAGATGTTAGCGAAAGGATTGATAGAAAGAGTAGGAAGCCAGGCAATTATTACTTTTCAAGTTGAAGGTAAATCACCACTAAAACAAGCTGTACCACTGAGAGACCACAGAGCCGCGTTGAATTATGCAATTAAATGGATTACTGACCCCGAAACACAAATACCCGGAATTTATAATTTAGAAGATATTCATGCAATAGGTCACAGATGCGTACATGGTGAGGAAAGGTTTAAAAAATCAGTAAGGATTGATAACGAAGTTATATCAGGAATAGAGGACTGTATTGAGCTGGCACCTCTGCATAATCCCGCAAATTTAAAAGGTATTTATGCGGCAAGGGAATTATTTGGTAGTGTAATTCCACAGGTTGCAGTTTTTGATACTGCATTTCATTCTACAATGCCTGAAACATCTTACCTGTATGCAATACCATATCAGGTTTACAGAAGTTTTAAAGTAAGAAAATACGGCTTCCATGGCACATCACACAGATATATATCCTATAGATATAGAAGATTGACAAATAAATCCCGCGAGGAAACAAATATTATTACAATGCACCTTGGCAATGGTGCATCGGCATGTGCTATTAAAGAAGGTAAATCAGTTGATACCTCAATGGGCATGACTCCTCTTGACGGATTGATAATGGGTACAAGATGCGGAGATATTGACCCGACAGTAATAGAATATTTGATGCATAAGGAAGGAACAACTATAGATGAAGTTCTAACATTATTAAATAAACGTTCAGGTGTTTTAGGGATTTCCGGTTTAACAAATGATATGCGGGATTTACTTGAAGAAATAGAGGAACATCAGGACAGACGTGCAAACCTGGCAGTTGAAATGTTTTGCGGAAAAGTTAAAAAATATATAGGTGCTTATCTTGCAGAAATGGATGGGGCTGATGCAATCTGCTTCGCCGGAGGTATCGGAGAGAATGCTGTAGAAATAAGAAAACGAATTTGTTCAGGTTTGGAATTTTTTGGAATAGACCTCGATGACCAGTTAAATCAGCAGGCTGTTGGAGGCAAAGAAATGAAAATCAGTTCCGATAAAAGCAGAATAGAAATTTTTGTGATCCCAACTAATGAAGAGCTAATACTTGCAAGGGACACATTAAGAGTAGTATTAAACGTACCTAGAATTTGGTAAGAATAGATAGTAGGTAATGGTTGATAGTTGTTGTTTGTTAGATTTGGAAATATATTTGAAAGAAATAAATGGGATTAAATTTTACTGAAAATATGCGTCAAAAGGCAGCAAAGGTTTGTAGAAGAGTTGCTTTTCCCGATGCAGAAGATGTAAGAACTTTGAGTACAGCAATTTTTTTAAAAAATAATAATATTGCAGTTCCTGTCTTAGTCGGTAATGAGGATAACATTAAAAATTTGGCTGAATTAAATAAACTTGATATATCCGGTATTGAAATTTTTAACCCCGAAAATTCAAATTTACACCTGGAATTTTCAGATTTATTATTTGAAAAAAGAAAATCAAAAGGCTTAACTATTGAACAAGCAAAAGAAAACGTAAAGCATCCATTGTATTTTGCCGGTCTGTTACTTGAAACCGGTAGGATTCAAGTCGTTGTAGGCGGTAATATCTCTTCAACCGGAGATGTTATCAGAGCGGCTATACACACAGTCGGAGTAGCAGAAGGAATATCAATCGTGAGCAGTTATTTTATCATGGTTCTTCGTGATAAATTACTTTGCTTTGCCGATTGTGCAGTGAATCCTGACCCTACAGATGTGCAATTAGCAGATATAGCTATTTCTTCAGCAAAAAATTTTCAATCTGTTACCGGAGAAGAGCCTCGTATTGCAATGTTATCTTTTTCCACAAAAGGAAGTGCTTCTCATCCCCATGTAGAGAAAGTACAAAGTGCGACAAAAATATTGAAAGAAAAAGCTCCTGATTTACTCGCTGACGGAGAAATGCAGGCTGATGCTGCTTTAGTTGCCTCAATAGGAGAACGGAAATGCAAAGGCTCCCCTGTTGCGGGTAAAGCCAATGTTTTAATCTTTCCTGACCTCGATGCAGGAAATATCGGGTACAAATTGACCGAGCGTCTTGCAGGTGCTGAAGCCGTAGGACCTATTGTTCAAGGATTAAAAAAACCGTATTGCGATTTATCTCGTGGATGCAGCGTAGACGACATGATAAATGTATCATCAATTTGTAGTTTAATGGTTTAATTATTTTTCATCACTAAATAGAAGGGGTACCAATGGAAAAAAACATTGTAATTCTAAAAGGTTTAATTTATCAATCTGCACTTGAGTTCCTATGGCATGAAGGTTTCGTAGGAATTCCGTATCAGGGTATTACAAATGCCACAGGTTCATGCGAAGCTGTGAGTAACGTATTCACTCTTACTGAATCAGATTTTCAAACTTTATCACAAACAGTT
>JBEKWK010000204.1:0-6334 GCA_049513175.1 FCB group bacterium | reverse complement strand
AACGTTAAATACGAACCGAAAAAAAAACTTTTTTGGAGATTTCGACTAATATATTAAAAGAATTTTTTAAACCGGTAAAAATCGAATGTCTATCACGGAGAATTTTTAATGATGGGCAAATTTAGCATTGCAGATGCTACAACTGATGTTTTCTGATAATTTTTAAATGTTCAGCAAAATTGATACGGTTTCTTAAATAGTTTGTGCTTTGATTTTATTCTTTCTTAGCCAATTGAATAATGCGGCTTCCGATACATTATATCTTTTAGCAACAAATCTCTTTGGGCTTCCATTGTTCAATAATGCTTCTATCTCTGGTCTAAAAGCATCGAGCTTACTTTTTCCAATTCCTCTCGGTCTTCCGAGTTTCACTCCACTTGCCTTAATAACGGCTAATGCTTCTTTGGTTCTTGAACTGATAAGTTCCCTTTCTATTTCTGATGCCATAGAGAAACACATCGCAATTAACTTACTCTGAATTGTACTATCGAGATTCCAATTTCCTTTTACAGAATAAATATTGACTTTCTTTTCAGTTGCTATTGCGAGAATTTCCATTACTTCGAGCATAGAACGTCCAAGCCTTGATAGTTCGGAAACAATTAAATTATCATCTTTTTTTAAGTTGTCCAGAATTTCTGCAATCTTTCTCTTTTTCCAAGAAATCTTGCCGGATATTCTTTCTTCAACGAAATCAACATTGCCAAGTTTTTTTTCGTTTGCGAGTTTCAGAATTTCCAATTTGTTTTTTTCCAAATCCTGTTGGATTGTCGAAACTCTAAGGTACGCTGTCGTCTTCATTTTAGCCTCTTTAGTAAATACTTAAAATCCTCTCTAAACCTGAATAGGTCTATCTATGTTAAATATACTAAAACTATTTATAGCTTGAAAGAGGTAATTTCTTCGTTTTTACTTTAGAGGTAAGAAAAATTCAAATAAATTTATTAGTTTTACATTTTAAATAATTCAAATAAAATGAGAATAGGTATTATGGAAATAACTACTGATTGCTTTACAGGTTGGGAAATAAAACAAAATGATTTAAAAGTGATTGATTCTGCAACCATTGAATATACTGATTCATCAAGCTATGGAAAAATTAAAATTACTTATGAGGCTTATGATGAGATTAAAAAAGGTAATTATGATATTAAATTTTCTCTTTTAGGTATTGCAAGAAACTGTTTTGATAATCACGAAGAACCTCCAGTTTTTAATTTGGATTTTATCAACGAAGGAATAAAATCTTATAACCTTCCAAAATCATTTAACGAAAAAGTCTTTCATTGTTTAAAATATTTATATGAACATGGTGGTAAAGAAAATTATAAATTTAATTTTAACTCAACTATGGATTTCCCTGTTACTTATTCAGATTCAGATGAATTTATTAGAGTAGTAGAGTATATAGAGAAGATGGGATGGATAGAAATAAAAAAAACTCACCCAATGTCTGCTTTTGGTCGTGAAAAAATATTTATGGATGTTGAACTAACACCAGATGGATTATTGGAAGTGGAGAAATCACTACCACAAATACCGTTAATTGGACTTGTAAGCCAAGAAATAAGTACTGGTGATAATGATATAGATGATAAAATTAAACATGCAAAAGATTTATTTTTTAAAGAATATTCAAATACCAATGACAAGAGGTCTGCATGTGAAGAATTAAGTTATATTCTCGAACCTTTGAGGGATAAACTAAGCAACTTTTTTTCTGCTTCAGACGTTAGTGATTTTTTCCAATTAGTAAATAGATTCGATGTAAGACATAATAAATCAGGAACAATAAATTTAGTTTATGAAGAACAGTTAGAGTGGGTATTTTATACTCTACTCAATACCATAAATATTTATGTTAAACTTTCCCATAAATATTTATCTTAAATTTGTTTTAAACATACAATTTTATTTTAGTGTTTAAAACCTTTATAATACTCAGCATCTTTTCAATAACATTACGTTTCTGATTTGTTGCGATTTATTCCCTTTTATTTTCATTCTATATCATAATAATCATCAATATTAAATCTATCAACAGGATTTAATTTTTTTTCAACCTTATTAGCCCATTCAAGCCATTCATTAATTTTCTTATTATCATCGCTGTTTATATTCTTTTCTTTGTAAGAATCTTGAATAGCTTTAATAAAGTGAACAATTTGTTTATTTTGACTAAATTCTTTTGTTTGTTTCAAAAGAAGTTCAATATTTTCTTCCTCTCTTATTTTTTTTCTTTCTTTTTCTTCTTTTAATTTCCATTTTTCTTCCCATTCTATTTTCATTAATCTCATTTCTTCTGTATGTATTTTTGTCAAAACTGCGGCTTTAGCACATTCTATAATAAAATCATTGAGTTTATCTTCAATTTTAGTTTTTCCATCTGATAAATTTCTTTTTGAACCTTCTGGTGTCCAAGTAACTAACTGCAATATTAAAATTCCTGTGGGAGTATAATCATATTTTACATAATTAAACCAAGATGATTTCTTTTGTTTGTCATTAGGTACAAAATCAATTCTTTTTAATTTTTCTTTTATTCTAAATTGGAGTGTTTCACCTAATATATCAATTGATGCAATATTTTTATTTTCCTTTTCCAAATTTAAATATTTCCGTTTTTCAAGTGCTTTTACAAAAGTGTCAAAAATTCTTAAAGCTCTTTTTACAGATTCCTCACTAACTAAAATCAAATTATTCATATTGAATAAATGATTAGAATAGTGTGCTTCTTTAGGTTTATTTCTAATTAAAATTTGAGTGATTGAGTGAGGTTTTAATAAATTTTCTTGGACAGATATTTTATTCGACATATTCTTTTCAAACTTAATTATTTCATCAAGCTCTATCATGTACTATTTCTTATATTTATGATAATTATTGGTTTTTCCTATGATTAAAGGAAGTAACTAACTTTATTAGATTATAATATAAATAATAAATAATTGTAAATTTGAATTACATTATTAAAAATAATTTTATTGTTAGGAGACTTGATAGATGGACACAATAATTGATTCAAATATCATAAGGAGGGATTTAAAACTCAAAGATAAGGGATTTGAAATCTTAATTGATTATTTATCTAAAACAAATTCGAGATTAATTTTTCCTTCAATTGTAATTGAGGAAGTAAAGGAACTTTATAAACGTGTATTACATAAACAATATGATGAATATATTAGAAGTTTACGAAAATTAAATTATACATTATTAATTGTTAAAATTCCTGAAATTACCGAAATAGATTTTGAAGTAGAAGCCACCAATTACATAGATTATTTACATTTTAAATTAAGAACCACAGAGAAAAATATCATTAATTACAAAAATGAATATTTACCGGAACTTGTAACGAGGGCTACTAAAAGGAAAAAACCACTTGACCAAAATGGTCAACAATTTAGAGACGGTTTATTATGGTTAACAATGTTGGACTATGCAGAAAGTACAACTGAACGAATTGTTGCATTTATTTCAGATAACCCTACTGATTTTGCAGATAAAGGAAAGGATAAACTTTCATCTGAACTTTTTGAAGAAGCAAAATCAAGAAACATTGAGATAAGATATTTTCAGACTTTAAATGAATTTGTCAAGAAACACGCATCAGCTTTAGACTTTATTACAGAAGAGTGGATTAATGAAAATATTGATTTCAAAAAAATTGAAGAATTATTTAGTGATAATTTACAGTCGAGTAATAAAGAAAGAATTTTAAGAGGTTTAAAATTAGAATGGAATGAACGTGCTACAGGATATTTTAATACTACTGATAATATAACATCAAATTTGATTGACTTTTTTGTTTATGAAAAACAAGATGGAACTTTATTATTAAATTTAGAAATGGAATTTGAGACTGAAATAGAAATAGAGGAACGAATTTTAGAACAAGAAGATACAAGGTATGAGCATCTCTTCAATAGACATCGAAGAATTGGCATATCGCAAGGGGATATTGAATATTTCCCAGATTATTTAAAAGAAAATACACATTTTAAATTCATTTATCCAGTTTTTAATGCCAATTTTTTAATATCAATTAATAATAAACAAGTGGTCAACTATGAATTAAATGATTGGTAAAATATATTATGAACTTAAATGAAATTCATAAAAAAGTCATATTCTCATTTCAAAAAGATTTTCATCTGCAATTAGACCCCTATGTGAAAGATTTTGCCCAAATTGAAATAAAAATAATTGAAGAATATTTTAATCTTTCAAAATCTTGTTATGGGAGAAATATTAAATACAGTCGTGAGTGGACTAAAGGAGAAAATAGGTTTTTAACTAATATTGGTAATGAAGAAGATTATTTAGTATTCCCCCAAGAATATTATGGTACGTTTAAAGGTGGGTGGCTCTTTGATGTTGTCTGGGTAGAAGCAGAAAAAACAGATAATGAAACTTTAATGTATGAAAAAGCAGATATAAAACAACCTTATAATTGGAAAAAAACAAAGAGACTTGTTCTGGCTTGCGAGTCGGAATGGCATACAGCAGAAAACGAAATACTATCAGATTTTTTCAAGCTAACATTCGCTTCTGCTGATTTAAGGCTTTTTGTTTATACGAATCCTGTTAGAAAATTACCCCATGCGAAAAATCACCCATCTGAATTATGTAAAGATATTTGTCCTCAAGATAGAAATTTCAATTACCTACTAATTGGTGTACCTAATTCAATTAAGAATAACTTACAAGTAGATAAATTCATAATTTAATAATTAATAAATTGATTTTTCTTGTCCTAAGAAGAAGATAATTGAAGAGTAAGACCAGTTAAAATTATTGTTTCTGCTTATTCATCAAACTCGGCACCCGGTCAATAACATTTCTTTTCTGACTTGTTGCGAATTTTAAATATACTTCTGTAGTTTCGATTTTTCTATGACCAAGAAAATTCTTTACATCGTGGCTATCTATGCCAGATTCCAGACTTCTTACCGCAAACGTGTGTCTCGATGAGTGGTATGTTACTTTTCGATTGATACCTAATTCTTTTAGAATTATTCTCAACTCTCTGCCCAACGTTGCAACACTGCCTATATGAAAAACCTTATCCGAATCTGGATGTGCTTCTTTCTGAATCCTGATAATTTCTAATGCGTCCTCTGATAATGGAAGAAATTCAGCCTTCTTAGTTTTGCCTTGAATAAAATAGATATTATCTCCACGAATTTTATCGAATGTCAATTTAACCATGTCGCCCCTTCTTATGCCAGTAAAACACGAGAACAGAAACGCATTTTTAGTTTCTACAAATTTAGTTTCTAAATTTATTATCGAGCTTATTTCTTCCGGTGAAAGATACTCTTTTATAACAGGCTGTGCTTTTAATTTTACATCTTTCAAAGGACTTTCGGTAAGTATTTTTTCTCTAACAGCTTTGTTTAAAACTGCTCTTAGTGCTTGAAGGTATCCGAATGTTGTGTTAACTGATATTTTTTTTAAAAGAAACTCTTTAAATCCTTCAAAAAGACTTGGAGTTAAATCGCAAAATCGAATTTTGCTATTATTTAGATATATCTTTAAGTATCGTAAACAGCTTTGATACACAGGTCTGTCTTTCCTCTGCTTTTCTAAAACCTCAAAATATGTTATAAATTCTTGTTTACTTAGATTTTCAATAATCCTGAATGGATTCTTGTTTTTAATAATCTCAAGAGTTTTTTCATCTCTATCTTTTTTAATACAGAGTAAGATTATTTCATCGTTTCGCTCTGTTTCCTTTTTTCCAAATATACGTGTTGGATAATAAAGCAAATTATGTCTATTTTCATTGTAATAATCGAGAAATATAGTAATCGCATTTGTAACAGGTTTGAATCTTATTTTAATTCGATTACCTTTGTTACTTTTTAAAATATCCTGCACTAATGCTTCAGTTTTCTTTGACTGTATATTAATCATTGTAATTCCTTGTTATATAATAACTTATAAGATAAATATAGTTATTTTTATGTAATTATAAAAGTTATATTTATCAAATTTTCTATTTAATTAAAGCTAATTTTTTTAATTTTTTCAATCCTAACTAATTTTATTCATAGTAGAATTAATCTCATTCGCAATATCATTTTCGCTTTTAATGCGTCTTGAAGAATTTTTTAAATAATTATCCAAATCCTCTTTCCTATATCTTGCATGCTTACTTTGTTTATCGTAAGAAATTGCATTGGTGGTATTTTTCTTATAAAGTGTATTTATTGAGATTCTCAAATACTCTGCGGCTTCTCTTGCTGTAAAAATTACCTTTTCCTTATTTTGCACAGGAATATTAAGTCTTATTTCTTCTCTTACAACATCCCTTATCATCTCTCTT
>JBEKWK010000203.1:0-6370 GCA_049513175.1 FCB group bacterium | reverse complement strand
ACCGGGAGATACAAGCCAAAGCATAAATGCAACGCAAAATGGAAAATACAGTGTTCAGGCAACCCAGGATAGTTGTCATTCATTGATGTCCGATGTATTTGATTTTGTACTCACAGGAGTATATGATGTAACATTCAATAATCCAATTTTTATCTATCCCAATCCCGCAGAAAGCAGGCTGAGCATTGTTTCTAATAGTGTAGTTCCTCTGGGTACAATAGAAATATTTAATATATTAGGTACTAAAGTCTTTAGCAGAGAGGAATCAAATAAATGGGCTGAAGTTGACATCAGCACATTACAGTCAGGAATATATCTGATTAAAATCGGCGATTACAGGAAAATAATTGTGAAGAATTAAATAAATTATTTTAATTATTATTATGAAAAATTTTAAATATCTTTTATTTTGTATTTCCATTTTAGTTACTTATTCTAACATGGAAGCCCAGCATTGGGAAGATTGCAATAAGGGATTAGACAGTCTGACAATAAATGCTCTCTTGATTAGCGGTAATAATATGTTTGCCGGAACGGATACTGCAGGAGTTTATTTATCAACAGATGAGGGTACTACATGGACACAGGTTAATAACGGTTTGCTTAATAATGTTGTTCTTAGTTTAGTAGTTAACGGAGATAACATATTCGCCGGAACTGACGGTGGAGTTTATCGAACCACAAATAATGGAACAAACTGGACTGATGTTTATAATGGTTTGGGTAATTCTTTCATTTTTTGTCTGGTGTTAAAAAATGCAGATATTTTTGCAGGTACGGCAGGCGGAGTTTACCGAACAACAAATAATGGCTCCAACTGGTTTCCTGAAAGTAATGGTATTACATATTTAAATATAATAAAGATGGCTGTCAATGGGGAATATATTTACGCAGGTACTTATGGAGGAGGAATTTATTTATCTTCAGACAACGGCTCAACCTGGACTAATGTAGGTAAAGATACCACAGGAACTGTTATACGCAGTTTTGGAATTAATGATACAAATGTATTTGCAGGAACGGATAAAGAGATATATTTATCTACAAATAACGGTTTGAACTGGACTCCATTTATAAAAGATATGACTCATTTAGCTATCCGAAGTATTGTGTTTAATGGTCCATATATTATAGCAGGGACTAATTCAGGGATATATATAACTAAATTAAACGATTCAAAGTGGTCAAACATAAATTATGATTTGCAATATTTAAGTATTAATTGTTTGTTAATCAATGGTAATTATATTTATGCAGGAACAACCAATGGTCTTTATAGAATACTTCTCGATTCAATTACTACGGGTATCAAAGATAAAATAACTATAAATAATGACCTGAAAATTACACCTAATCCAGCATCTGATTTAGTAACAATCAGTTTTAATATTAGCGGGAGGAGCATGGTAAAATTAGAGGTATATTCTCTGTTAGGTGAATTAGTTGGTGTTGTATATAATGGTGAAGCTGAAGCCGGGAGTCACATAGTTAATTATCGTACCGGAAATTTACCCATAGGAACATATTTTGTTACAATAAAAAATTTAGGTGAGCTAAAATCTATAAAAATGAATATATTAAAATAAAATTTTATGTAAATTGTTATAATAATTTTTTGCAAATTTCCCTTTTAAATATTTTAGGGAATGAAAATAGAAATAAAAAAATTTTTGTTTTGGTAAAATGCTATGTCTATGAACACTATTTTACTTTGCTTGGCAGTATTTATTTACGGATTGACTCCTCTATCTGTTAGTCTGGCACAGGCTCCCTATAATAATTGGCTTAATTATACAAATAACAAGCTGACAACATGTATAGCTGATGACGGTACTAATTTATGGATAGGTACTTCCAGCGGATTGGTAAAACAAAATAAATTAACTAATGAAAGAACATTTTATTTAAAAACAAATTCCGGACTTCCTGATAATAATATCGGAGCTATTGCAATTGACAGCACAGGAAATGTCTGGATTGGCACTTTTACTGGATACCTTGTAGAATTTGACGGTGCAAAATGGAATGTTAATAATTTAGTTGATATAGGTTTGGAGAACAACGAAATCGGTTCTATTGCAATTGACCAAAACGGGACTAAATGGATTGGTACAAGCGGCGGTATCGTAACTTATAACGGAAAAGATTGGAAAATTTATAATCATGATAGTGTACCTCTACTTTACGGTGACCACTATTACATAGTCCTTGACGCTCAATCCAATAAATGGATTGCAACTGCAAACGGACTTGTAATGTATGACGGCACTAAATGGTCTATTCTTAATGTAAATAATTCTAACCTTCCTGAAGACAATATCCTGACATTGGCTATTGCTCAAAATGGAACAAAATGGATTGTGACTAATGACAGCGGTTTAGTAAAATACGATGGTACTAATTGGACAACTTTTAATGATAAAAATTCCGGTTTACCTTCTATCTATATTATGGGGATTGCAATAGATAATTTAGGGAACAAGTGGCTTGGTACTGTCACTGACGGTTTGGTAAAATTTGATGATGTACAATGGACAATATATAACAGGTCCAATTCCGGTCTAATTGATGATATGCTGACTTGCGTTTATATTGACAAACAGAATAACAAATGGATAGGAACTTACAGCGGTCTGGTAAGATATGATTCATTAAATTGGGTTGTATATGATAAATCCAATTCCGGTCTGCCTTATCCTTGGGTACAAGATATTGCGATTGACAAGAAAGGAACAAAATGGATTAGTACTCAAGGAGGATTTGTCAAATTTGACGGTACAACCTGGACTTCTTATAATACTTTGTTATCTTATGTAATAACATCTTCAATTGAAATTGATGATAAGGAAATAAAATGGATTGGTACAAGAGGCAACGGATTATTCAGCTTTGATGAAATAAATGCTTTGTCATATGATACAACAACATGCTTAATTCCAAGCGACCAGGTATATGACGTTAAGATAGACAGAAACGGTATGAAATGGATTGGTACCGATAAAGGCTTAGCCGCTTTTGACGGTACAAATTGGACGATTTATAATTCATCTAATTCCCAATTGCCTTATAATGAAGTTCATTCGATAGCAATTACTCAAAACGAGATAAAATGGATAGGTACAGGTGATGGTTTAGCAAAATTTGATGGAAATAATTGGACGATTTATAATTCATCTAATTCCCAATTGCCTTATAATGAAATAACTTCCCTGGCTATAGATAAAATGGGTAATATTTGGGTAGGCACTTATAGAGGTTTGGCAAAGTTTGACGGTACAAACTGGACTGTTTATAATGACTCTATTCCCGGAATACCCAATAATGCTATAAAAAAAATAGTTGTTGACAAAAATGATGTAAAATGGATGACTTTTGACGCTGGAAAACTTGCTAAATTAGATGGTGATAATTGGACTGTATTTGATACAAACAACTCAGGGTTGCCGGATAATTTGATTTACTGCATATCCATTGACAGCAATAATAATAAATGGATTGCCACTTATAGCGGTATTGGGGTATTATTGAATTCTCCTTCAAATGTAGAAAATGAAATCATAAATAACGATTTAAATTTGGATATTTATCCTAACCCCGCTTCAAATATTGTAAGTATTAATTATTATATCAATGAAAGAACAAAAGTACAAATTGTAATTCATAATATTATCTGTGAGTCTGTAGGAATAGTGTATTCCGGTGAAGCCGAAACAGGTCAAAATTCTGTAAATTATAATATAAACAAATTACCTGCAGGCATGTATTATGTTACAATGAAAACTGCGGGGATAATAAAAAGTTGTAAGATGAATGTGGTGAGATAAAGTATAACGATTTCTTAAATCGTTATTGAAGTTTAATAAGATGAAAAGAACTTTAACGGCAATATTGATTATAATTATTCTGTATAATTCCGCAGGTTTTATATTGTCGTTCTATTCATTACAGAGAGCTATCAAAATTGATGTAAGAGAATCAATCAAACAACAAATCCCACTTTCACAGCTTGAACTTATTAAAATTCCAATTAAACTTCTTGATAAACAAATAGAAAAATCAGACGAAAATGAATTTAAATTAAACGGTAAAATGTATGATGTAGCTAAAGAAATTCAAAAGAATGATACAATTTACTTTTATTGTTTTAACGATAAAAATGAAGAAAAACTTTTTGAAAAATTTTCTAATGATGTAAGCGGAAACCTTGGAACTGAAGGTATTTTCAAGACAAAAATGTTGAAGAATTTGAAAATCTTCAGCTTCGATGCTATAAATTTAATAACTAAACCAAAACCTGATATTTTCTATGAAATGGCGTTTAATCTATATTTAAGCCAAAGATATAATTCTTTTCATCCTGATATAAATCCTCCTCCTCCTAAAACAGTTGTCAATTGTTAGTAAAAAAGGATTAGCTTCGCTCAACATGTTACCAGCTTTGGCTGGAATGACAAAAATAAAAGTGTCATTCCGTGCTTGACACGGAATCCATTTGTATTTCAAACCTTCAGTCAGGTGTTTTCAACTGACTGATTAGTGAGATTTGTTAATATTAAGTAAAGGATTTATATGAAAATTAAAATAATTTTATATGTTTTGGTAATTATTATTGCACCTGCTTATTTATTCAGCAGTGAAGGAAAAAGCGATTTGTTCAGGGATAAAATTGATGATTCTACAAGTATTGTGAAAACACCTGAAATATTGGTAACTGCACCAAGAACGAGCATGCAGCTTAAGCAAAATCCTGCAGCTACAAGTATCGTCGGACAAGATGTTTTAAGTTCTCTGCCCCGTGAGGCATCGGTTGCTGAAGCTTTAATGCTTGTGCCGGGTGTCAGGATTGATGACCAGGCTAACGGCTCACGAGTACATATGTCTATTCGGGGTGAAGGTATTTTATCGGAACACGGTTTTCGTGGTATTAAAGTAATATTGGACGGAATACCTTTGAATGACCCTACCGGATTTGCCCCGGATTTGTATGATGTGGATTGGGAAAATGTCTCTAAAATTGAAGTATTAAGAGGTTCAGCTGCGGCTTTTTATGGCGGAGGCGGCACAGGCGGTGTACTTAACATTATGACCAAATCAGGCTTCGACCAACCTGAAGCATTTGCAAGTATCGGTTCAAACGGCTATTGGAAAGGACAAGTGAGAGTCGGAGGTGTATCTGAAAACACAGATTACAGTTTATCATTATCCCGAATGTTTGGACAAGGATATCGCACTCACAGCCAATTCAATGCAGATAATATATATGGTAAAATAAATTGGAAGCCATCAGAGAAATTAAAATTAACTCAAATTGTTTCATATACGAATTATTTTAACCAAAATGCTGAGGGCTTGCCTTTGGACACTGTTTTAGTGAATCCGAGAGCCCCTAACCCTGATGCAGAGCCTAAAGATGAATACCAAGGCACTGAACGCTTTACAGGTGCTATTTTAGGAAATTATGAAATAACCGCTCAACAGAATCTCAGTTTCAATGCTTATATACGCAAAACATCTTATATAGAACCGGGTTCGCAATATATCTGGCACCAGCAGTACCTTACTCCCGGAGCCTCGATTCAGTACAATTTACATCACGGCGAGGGCTGGCTCCAAAATAACATTAGTGCAGGCTTTGATTTCCAGACTCAGACTATTAATGAAAATACGGTCAATAACCTGGGAAGTGCTAATAACGGGACTACTGATGTAAAAGAAGATAGTGTCCTTCAGTCTAATGAAAGAATTGACCAGTATGGTATCGGTGCATTTGCTATTGATAGGTTAGAGCTTGGAAAAGAATGGGGTGTAATGTTGTCGCTAAGATACGATAAAATTAATAACAAGCTGACGGATTTGATGCCCCGTACACCGAATGAATCCGGAAGCGCCAATTTCGACAAAGCAACGGCAAGGCTTGGCGTAGCTTATACTCCTATGTCAGAATTAAATTTATATGCAAATTGGGGACAAGGCTTTTTACCGCCTGCAACCGAAGAATTAATTAGTAATCCGGTACAAATAGGCGGCTTCAATACTGCCCTAAGTCCTTCAACTTCGTCTGGTGAAGAAGTGGGAGCAAGGGGAGCTGTATCATCAAATCTATACTATGATGTAGCTTTTTTCTATTTGACAACGGATAAAGATTTCGACAGGTTCAGGATGTCCGACAGACCATTGGAAACATTTTACAGGAATGCCGGTTCAAGCAAAAGATATGGCTTGGAAGCTTTTCTTTCCTGGTCTCCGGTTAAGCCGATGTCAGTACAATTAGCTTATACCTATTCTCATTTCAGGTATACTGCCCCCGATACGATAAACGGCAACTGGTTGCCTAACTCACCTGAGCATCAGCTTGCTCTCGATATTTCAT
>JBEKWK010000202.1:0-6399 GCA_049513175.1 FCB group bacterium | reverse complement strand
AGGAAGATAATGGAGGGTATATTCAACTAACAAGTGATGGCAGTTTAATGCTTACTGCTAAGGTCTCATCAAATGATTGTGATATATCAGGAAACTATGGAATGTATGATTTTTGGATTGTGAAATTGAAATAAAATAACCAACCTCGAAGAAATTGGTCTGCATACACAAATCGAATGTTAATTCATTTCTAATTTCCCCTCTATCAAGAGGGGATTAAGGGGTGTGTAAATTTGGTTTTTCGTTCCCTATCCCAAAATAAATAAATTGTTCCTGCGTAATTGACTAATCGGTTTTTCAAATTATAAATTTAAAATGAGTAAAATTAAAACAATCATAAAAAGGACTGTTCTTTCATTATTTGCTTTGGCTGCGGCGACGGTAATAGCAGGTATAGGAATCGGGTGTTGTTCATTTTCGGGGACTAAATATATGGGTAGGGTATCAGACCATTTTGACGGGGAAAAGTTTCATAACCAGGAACAAACAGGAGAAAAAGGGTTTAGCGATTTATTTAAATGGATGACTCACAGGGAACCTGGACAATGGCCGGAACAGCTAAATGAAGAACAAGGACCGGCACCGCAGGCAAGAGTTCGCTCGGACAGCCTGGTCGTTACTTTTATCAATCATTCGACTGTATTAATACAGGTTGACGGATTGAACATTCTCACAGACCCGGTCTGGTCGGAACGAGTAAGCCCTGTAAGCTTTATCGGTCCTGTTAGGCACAGAAAGCCCGGTCTGAAATTCAGCGACCTGCCACCGATTGACCTCGTAATTGTAAGCCATAATCATTACGACCACATGGATTTGCCTACTTTAGAAATGCTTGACCGCAAGTTCAAACCTATGTTTCTCGTTCCTCTCGGCAACAAGGAATTGTTGAATAAATACGAAATCAATAATGTCAAAGAGATGGACTGGTGGGATAGCGACTCATCGAAAGGGATTCAAATTTATTTTGTACCCTCGAGGCATTTTTCCGGCAGGGGACTATGCGACAGGAACAAAACCCTGTGGGGAGGCTATGTAATTCTCACAAGCGGAGGTCCTGTTTATTTTGCAGGGGATACCGGCTTTGGCAAGCACTTCAAACAAATCTTCGATAAGTTCGGACCAATAAGACTTTCCATGCTTCCCGTCGGTGCATACAGACCCCGCTGGTTTATGAAGCCGATACATGTGAACCCGGACGAAGCGGTGCAGGCACACATAATTTTACATTCGCAAACCAGCATGGCAATTCATTGGGGTACTTTCAGACAGGCTGACGACGGCATGTACGAGCCTATAGACGACCTGAAAATATCTTTGGCAAAACATAATCTCACTGAAAATGATTTCCTTGTTCTCAAGCACGGTATAGGGAAAAATATAGAGGCATTGAAAAAATAAGATAAGAAAATCCACCCTCTTTTATTTTCCCGCCAGCGGGAGACAATCATAGGGTCATTCTGAGCGAAGTGAAGAATCCATCTTCTAATTCTTTATTCTGAGTTCTGTATTCTGAATTATTTTTGCTGTATATACAATGAAAGCAGGAAGGCAATATTATTTTGTTAATTCAGCGCAATATTTTATTAAATTTGCTTTACGAATGAGCTAATTAAAATAGAAATTGATGATATTATATTTATTAAAAACCTATATTCATCCATATTAAATAGAAACAATGAAAACCAAATTAACAACCATATTAATTATACTCACTTTTGTTTTTGGGAGCAATCTATTTGGACAGGACAAAATAAAAGGTGGATATACAATTTGCGATGTCTTTCAATACGATTACAAGGATGGGCTATTAGATACTAACTCCAAAATGAAACAAGAAAGTTATAAATACGACGCAAAAGGCAATAAAATTGAACTATCGATATATTCCAATAACGACAAGGATGATGGAAACATCCAATTAAAATACACCATAAAAAAAGATTTTATTAAAGAGATGAATGATTATTCCGACAGTTCGGTTTCCGCAAAAATTATTTACAATTACGATTCTAATGGGAATAAAATTAAAGACGTGTATTTTTACATTCATGGTACGGTTTCCGGGAAAGCAACTTACGCATACGATGTTAAGGGTAATTTAATTGAAAAGATAATTTTTCACACCGATAGTTCTATTTGGGAAAAAAATATCTTCAAATACAATGCTGAAGGGGAAAAAATCGAGGAAATAAAATATAATGACAAAGATTCCATTTCTGAAAAAAGTATTTATGTGTACAACGAAAAAGGAAATTTAACAGAGAATAAAATTTATCATCCTAACGATTCGCTTTCAAAAAAATTCTATTATAAATACGACTCCAACGAAAATATTATAGAAGAAAATTATTCTAATGTTGATGCCTCAATTGAGGAAAAACATCTTTTCAAATACGATTCTGTTAAAAATAAAATCGAAGATGTAAGATATGATAGTGACGGCTCGGTTTGGGGAAGTACATTATCCAAATACGATTCTAAGGAAAATAAAATCGAGGATTTGATTTTAAATGTAAAAGGCGATGTCGAACAAAGATGCACTTACAAATTTAATGAGTATGGAAGCTTGATAGAAAAGATAATGTTTATAGGCTTAAATGACCCTCAAAGCAAAACTATATGGATTTACTCAAAATAATATATTAAAATTAATTATTTTTTTATTTTCTGACAATTTATAGGCTATACCCTGAAGCAATTTTACTTCTGCATTAATTTTGTTCTGATGTTTGCGGGTTGCGTGGTGGATGGCTATCTTTCCACAGTTGAAACTCAGGGCAATAATAAATTGGATAATTTAACAAGTCCGTCAGATAAATCTAAGGGCAATGATAATTTGGATATTAAAACAAAACCACGAGATGAATCTCGTGTTACAATACCTAATGTTTTTTTAACTCCTAATTCCTAATTCCAAACTCTTAACTAACTAAACCGCTTTGTCTATTGCATCCGCAAGCTTGTGGTCATTATCTGTTACTTTGCCGGCTGTATGTGTGTATAACTCAAAACTGACAATATTATATTTATTAGTCCAAGTCGGATGGTGGTCCATTTTTTTTGCAATTTCCGCTACCTTTGACATGAATGCCCAGGCTTCATCGAAATCTTTAAAGGTAAATGTTTTTACCAATTTGTTATTTTTTTCTTCCCACATAATAAACTCCTTATTTTAATAATTAATAATTTTTATGAATAACGGAATAATAAAGAATTTGGTTTTATTGAAACTGAGGTGAATAAAAAAATGTGGATAAAATAATAAAGCAGTCAGAGAAAACTCCAACTGCTTTATTTGCTGGCTGGCCCGTCAGGGGTCGAACCTGAACTCTTCTGATCCAGAGTCAGACGTGTTGCCAGTTACACCACGGGCCAGTTTTAGAACATAGAAATAGAACCAGAAATAGAAGTAGAAGTGGATGTAAAATTATATTTTATAGTATTTCACTAAGTACCGACTTTCTAAAATTTCTGCTTTCTATTTTTGATTTTTATTCTTATTTTTATTCTTATTCTTATCCTATTTCTACTTCTATTTCTATTTCTCTGTTCTATGTTCTATGTTCTAAAACTGTGGACCCGATGAGAGTCGAACTCACGACCTCTAGAGTGCGATTCTAGCGCTCTCCCAACTGAGCTACGGGCCCAATCGGAATACAAAAATACGGGATTATTTTAATATGACAAAAATCAATGATTTAAATAATTTTAATCCCCAATTCTTTCAACTGCTCTTCCTCCACGGTTGAGGGACTGCCGTCCATGAGCGAAAGTCCGCTCGTAGTCTTAGGAAATGCAATTACATCCCGGATATTTTCAGTTCCACCCAATGTCATTACAAGCCTGTCGAGACCCATAGCAATTCCACCATGCGGCGGGGCACCGTATTTTAATGCCTCGAGCAAGAAACCGAATTTATTCTGGGCATCTTCATTTGTCATGCCGAGAAGCTTGAACATCTTTTCCTGAACTTCCCTACTGTGGATTCTTATACTGCCACCTCCGACTTCGGCACCATTTATAACTATGTCATACGCTTTTGCCCTGACTTTTCCGGGGTCGCTGTCCAGATACTGCAAGTCTTCATCCATTGGAGATGTGAATGGATGGTGCATGGCATTAAAGCGTTTTGTCTCTTCATCATATTCAAATAGAGGAAAGTCAACCACCCAATTGAATGAATATTGACCGGCAACACTCTCGATGATACCTGTCTGCCTTGCAATTTCAAGACGTAAAGCTCCGAGAACCGTGAAACAACGAATCCATTTATCTGCGACAAACAACAGCAGGTCGCCATTTTCGGCTCCCGCAGTTTCCAATATTTTATTAATCTCATCCTGGGTAACGAATTTGAGGAAAGAAGAAGTAACTTCGCCATCTGCGAGTTTAAGCCATGCAAGCCCTTTTGCACTGTATTTTTTTGCATGTTCGGTAAGTTCGTCAAGCTTTTTCCTCGAATAACCTGCACATCCTTTAGCATTGAGCACTCCTATAGAGCCACCGTTTTGAACAGTATCGGCAAATACTTTAAAACCGGAATTTGCGGAAATATCAGAAATATTCTTCAGTTCAAGTCCGAATCTCAAATCTGGCTTATCGCTTCCGAATCTGGACATCGACTCATGGAAAGTCAATCTCCTGAAAGGAGTTTCGATTACCAGTCCCAATACTTCCTTCCACAGTTTACTGATGAATCCTTCTGTTATGTTTATAATATCGTCTCTTTCAATAAAGGACATCTCGACATCTATTTGTGTAAATTCTGGCTGGCGGTCGGAACGCAGGTCTTCATCGCGGAAGCATTTCACAATCTGCATATATCTGTCGAAACCGGATATCATCAATATTTGTTTATATATCTGCGGCGATTGCGGCAGTGCATAAAACCTGCCTTTGTTTATACGGCTCGGTACCAGAAAATCCCTTGCTCCTTCAGGAGTAGATTTCATCAGGAACGGAGTCTCTATTTCAAAGAAGTTGTTATCGGAATAGTATTGATGTGCCACCTGATAGAGTTTATGTCTCACCTTGAAATAATTTTGAAGCGAGGGCCTCCTCAAATCAAGGAACCTGTATTTAAGGCGAATTTCCTCACTAGTTTCAAGTTCATCAATTATCTCAAATGGCGGCAGTTCGGCTTTGTTTATAATACCGAAGTCTTCCAAAATTATTTCGATAAGCCCTGTTGGCATATTCGGATTAGGATTCTCCCTCATCCTAACAGTGCCGTTTGCCCAGATAACAAATTCGGATTTGAGTTCCTTAGAACGTTCTGCCAATTCTGCCTGGGTTTCAGGTAAAATCACAAGTTGAGTGATTCCGTATCTATCCCTCAAATCAATAAAAATCAATCCCCCAAGGTCCCGGACAGTATTTATCCAGCCATTGAGAATGATTTTTTTGCCTGTATCTTCAGTTCGCAGTTCTCCGCAGTTATGTGTTCTTTTTTGGAAATTCATTGTTTTATTACTCCAATATTTTCTATTTATAATATTTACAAAAATAGAAGTTTTAATAGTCATATAATAATATGTTTAAAATTATTCTAATTTTGTAGAATAATAAATTATGCAAGGAAAATTGAAATAATAAAATATGAAACTTACAGAACAACAGCATAGGACAATAGCAATACTGACATTCCTATCACTAATGGTTTTCTTTAGACTTGGTTCCGGCGAGGTACAACCCTGGGATGAAGGATTATACGCTGCAAGGGCAAAAAGTATTATTCAATTTGGCGGTTTCTGGGACCAAACTGAACACGCTATTGGAGGCTTGTATTCATCAACATATCCCCCGTTAACAGTATGGGTGATGGCAGGAAGCATGGAAATTTTTGGAAAAACACCTTTTGCAATCCGATTATTTTCAGCTTTATCTGCTATTGCAGCCTTGTTGCTTTTCTTCTCTATTGCACGAAGAATAGTTTCTTTTAATTATTCTTTGATGGGAGCGGCATTATTAGCCGGAACTGTAGTCTGGAATACATTTTCGCGGCAGGGAATGACAGACATTCCCTTGACGATGTTTTTTATACTCTGTTTTTGGGCAGTATTAAAATATACAGATTCTAAAAGTAAATCTGAACAAAGAAAATGGTCAGGTGTTTTCGCGCTTGCTTTTGCCGGAGCTTTGCTTACGAAAATTACGATTTCATTTTTACCGTTATTATTCCCGCTTGTACTATTATTCAAAAAGGATAAAAATGTAAAATTGAATTATTTATTTATAGCGTGTGCAGTTGGTATTATCATTGCAGCTCCGTGGTATATATTTATGTCGCTGAAGTATGGTTCTATTTTCTCAAATGCATTACTGGCACCTCATTTATTTAATATAGTTGAAAATAATTCTCAACATCTTGGGCTTCTGTATTATTTAAATCAGTTGCTA
>JBEKWK010000201.1:0-6408 GCA_049513175.1 FCB group bacterium | reverse complement strand
GTCGGGTCATATTTAGATAATTCAGATTTGAATATTTCATAATCTATAACTTTACCATAATAATTATTATACAAAGTTCTGAGAAAATTTTTCCAATTATCATCGCCGATTTGCTGCCTTACATAATGAAAGATAATTGGACCTTTTATATAAATAACTCTACTTGAAGAATTAGATGATATAGGTATATCATCATTAGTATTTAAAATTTGTGTCTCAAATTCATTTTTATATTGTTTGAATACTGCATTCAAACTATCTTTGCCATAATTATCTTCAATAAACATATATCGAACATATTCTGTGAGCCCTTCTTCAATAAACCAACTTAGTTTAGTATTAAACGTATTAGTATAACCACTTCCAATCCATTGGTGGGCGATTTCGTGTGATATCCATAGATTTCCACCAAACAAAGGATCATTTGTGTGCAAGAATAAAGAATCATGAACAACAATAAATGTTTCTATTGACATGGCATCTGTACCACTATCATCCAATTCAAATATACTTAATTGTTTATGTTTATAATCACCAAATAATTTATTATAAAAATGAAATGAATTATATAATTCTCGAATAATTTTATTTACGATAATTGAATTTTTATTAACAAAATAAAAATTGATTTCTTTATTATCAATTATTTTTTTTATTATTGAATAATGATTTTTAGGAGTTATTATTAATGGTACACCTAAATTATAATCATTTTCCCAAATAAAATAACCATGGTTATTATCAATTGATGAATAAATCAAATCTCCGGAAGAATAAGCTATATAGTTTTGAGGTGTCTCAATTTCTATTTTCCATTTTGAGAAATTATCATATTGTAAAGGGCACCATTTACCGGAACGAGCCACTGCTAGAAGTTCTTTATCTGAAATTAAATCTAAAGATAATTTATATTCCAAATAAAGAGATAATTTTTTATTGTTTTGTAATTGTTCCGGAACATCAATAAAGATTGTATCTTTATCAAATTTATATGATGTATTAAATTGAGCATTTTTATTCATAAAACATATCTTATTGATTTTTGCTAACGATAAAAAAAGTAAGGAAATTTTATCATTATTTTGTTTTAAAGGTTCAAGCAAAATAGAGGAGTTTACATATAAATTTCTTGATATAGTATCATATTTCACTTTCATATCATAAGAAACAATATTTATTTTAGAAAATTGAGGAGCTTTATTACATGAAAGAATAATTAAAGAAAAAAATAATATTAATAATTTTGTTTTCATTTGACACCTATATTTTTATATAGAAAATATCTTATGATTATATTACCATAAAAAAAATTATTTTCCAAATATTTTACATGTCTTTTTCAGAATTTTTATACTTCTCATTGAAATGTTCGAGAAACCATTGCTCAAGAATCCTTTTACTGAATCGCCATTCCTTTCCGAGCTTAGCAGCAGGGATTTTCCCGCTTTGTGCCCATGTATATATAGTCTGTGGTTTTAGTTTTAAGAATTTCGCCACTTCTTCTATAGTCAGTATTTCATCTATATCACTCATAAGATTTACCTCGTAAAATTCAAACTATCAATTTTAAAAGGCAATAGTTTTTCCTTTTTGTTTTCTTTTTTTATTTCTTGTTGTGGGTTAATAATTTTATCGAATGAATATAAAATAGCTGTATAAAAATTACCCTCGTAATTACGGAATATTTGAAATGTCTCCGTTTTTTGGCTCATAAAAGGTCTGAGATTCCAGCCCAATTGAATACTTACGAACAGAAAAATAACAACCCAAAGCCTGAAAATCGTTACACCTGTTTTGGGGTATATATTTTCATTTTCACAGTTATATTTCAATGCCTCTATAATCAACTTCATACCGAAAAAACTTGCAAAAGCCATAATTGCAATATGCAATAACTGCAGGAAATAGTAATTGCCTCCGGTAATCATAAAAAATATTACGATTGGAATAAATGCTACTAATATCCAGCTTGAGAGCAAAGCACCACTTAAAATTATCGCTATGAGATTCATTAGTTTTATCCGTGAACCGACAATTATTTGAATAACATAAAAGGTCGGGAAACAAATTGCAATACTTAATATGAATAAAACAAAAAGCTTTATTCCTGCCGCAATTGACTGGTCAAATCCATGGTAACTTCCAATTACGAAACCATAGATAAATAAAAGTGCAAGAATATTCAGGCAGAAATTTACAACTGAATACCAATTAAAATCATCCCCGCTCAATTGCTTAATAAACTCGCTTTTATCGCGGTAGTAGTGAAATACTTTGAAAATATTTGTTTTCATGTTTATCACCTTTTGTTATTGTTTTATAATGTTTGTACTTAATTTTTATTAAATATAATGACTTTTCATTAATTAAACAAGAAATAACTTTAATAAAAATATTATTTGAAGATTTATTCTTTTAGTTATAATTATATACTAAATTGAAAAAATAAATCGCACTTGTCCAGAATATTTATAATTTTATTACAATAATTATGTTTTCTTTTTATATAATTATATCGTAATTTAATAGTGTAAATTTTGAAAGTCTAAATAAATAAACCAAGGAAAACTTATGAAAAGAATTTTATGTTTGTCTTTAATGTTTATTGTTTTTATTCTTGCGGGCAGAGTGATTTCTTTGTCGCAGGATAAGCTTATCGGCTTGATGGATACTGAATTAAAAAGAGAAATGGATGCTCTTACTAAACATGAAAATCCACCCTATTACTTAGCATACCGTATTTCTGATATTAATTCCATGCACGTTGAGGCTTCTTTCGGAAATCTTACCAATTCCGAAAGTAAGCGAAGCAGGGTATTGACGACAGCAATCAGGGTAGGCTCTTATGACCTCGATAATACACACGAAATCAGGGGAAACCAGTTCGATTTTATGGATATGATACCCTCACCTATCTCTTTACCTCTTGAAGATAATCCCGACGCAATCAGGCAGGCAATATGGAATGCAACAAATAAAGAATACACGGAAGCCTCCGAAAAATTTGCAAAAGTAAAAGCAAATGTTGCAGTGAAAGTGCAGAGCGAGGATTCATCGGCAGATTTCTCAAAGAATAATAAGGTTGTGGAATACATAGAACCACCAATTAATCCTGCCGATTATAAATTCGATTTGGAAGCATGGAAGGTTAAAGTCAAAAAATTCTCAGCCGTGTTTTTGAATGATAAAAACATATACAAGGGGGGTGCCTCGATTAAGTTTACAATGGAAAGAAAATATTTTGTTTCCTCTGAAGGGACAAAAATTGCCGAAAACTATGTAGCGGCGCATCTTATGCTAGATGCCACTATTAAATCGGATGACGGTATGGAGCTTCTGCTTTACAAATCTTACTTTGCATATAATCCTGAACAACTTCCATCGGAAGAACAAATTATAAAAGATGCTAACGAAATTGTTAACAAGCTGAAGGCTATGAGAACAGCTCCGGTCGTTGCCCCGTATTCAGGACCCGCTATTTTATCCGGTAGGGCATCCGGTGTTTTCTTCCATGAAATTTTCGGTCATAGAGTCGAAGGGCACAGACAGAAAAAAGAAAATGAAGGACAGACCTTCAAGAAAAAAGTAGGTGAGCTTATTCTTCCGGAAAGCATGACGGTTTACAGCGACCCTTCTATAAAGAATTTCGAAGGATTTGACCTTAACGGCTATTATAAATATGACGATGAAGGTGTGAATGGAAGCAAAGTCGTTATCGTTGACAATGGAATAATGAAAGATTTTTTGATGTCGCGAAATCCTATCGCCAATTTTTATAATTCCAACGGGCACGGCAGGGCACAGGAAGGCTACAAGGCCGTTTCGAGGCAATCCAATCTTATAGTATCTACTACAACACCACTAACAAAAGAACAACTAAGACAAAAATTAATTAATGAATGTAAAAAGCAAAATAAAGAATACGGATATTATTTCGAAGATATAATGGGAGGTTTTACCATGACAGGCAGAACAATTCCCAACGCTTTCAATGTAATGCCGACTGAGGTTTATAGGGTTTACGTGGACGGCAGACCGGATGAACTGGTACGTGGGGTTGACCTCGTAGGAACTCCCCTTTCGATGTTCTCTCATATTTCGGATTGCGGGGATAAGTATGATGTATTTAATGGAACCTGCGGTGCCGAATCCGGCGGTGTGCCTGTAAGCTGTGCTTCTCCCTCTATATTTGTGAAGCAAATCGAAGTGCAGAAAAAATCGAAATCGCAGGAAAAACCTCCTATACTGCCGAGACCCGGAACCGATAAAAGTACACCATAATATTTTTAAATTAATATCTTTTTTAATAATGAACAAAAAATAGAAATTAATCGGAGAAAAAAAATGAAATTCATAAAATATATTTTAATTCTTTCTATAGTATTCGCAATCAATTTAAATGCTGAAGATTCTGCGCAAACAATAATTCAAAAGGCAATGAAAGATGAATTATCCAGAAGCATGGATAAATTATCTCTCGAAAATCTCAAGAAGCCTTTTTTTATTAGTTATACTATTTTTGATTCAAAAATAATGACTATAAAAGCATCTCTCGGAGCAATCATCAATTCCGAAGAACAACCCGCAAGAAATCAATTAGTCAAAGTCCTGGTCGGAGATTATAATCTCGATAATGAAAACTATGTTAATTTAGACCTTGGAGGTTCTTCCGGGATGCTGCCCTTCGGTATTAGTATGGTAATGCCATTGGAAAATGATTATTACGGCATCAGAAGGTCGCTCTGGCTCTCAACAGATGAAGAATACAAAAAAGCCGCTGAAAATTACGAAGGAAAATTATCTGCCATGAAACAGCAGAATTTATCTCCGGAGGATTCTTTACCTGATTTATGCAAAGTAAAAAAAGTTGTCATAAATAATATAAACGATACAAAATCCAACTTTGATAAGCCAAAATGGGAAAATATTGCAAAAGAACTTTCCGCTTTATTCAAAGATTACAGAGCTATATTTACTTCATCTGTCTCAATCAATTTCAACAATTCCGATATTTATTTTGTTAATTCCGAAGGCACTGAAACCGCCCAGAAAAAAACTATAGCCGCCATTCAGGTAAATGCTTCTGCGATTGCTTCCGACGGGGAACCATTGAAAGACCATGTTCTATATTATGAAATAAATCCCGATGTTCTTCCTTCATTGGATAATATGAAAAAAGATGTGAAAGCTATGATTGATAATCTTGTTGCATTAACCAAAGCTCCCGCATTCGATGAATCTTATTCGGGACCTGTTTTGTTTGAGGAACAGGCGGCGGCGGAAATTTTTTCACAGAGAGTGCTTTCCTCAAACGGTGGTTTACAGGCTGAAAGAAAAGGAATTTATTCCAATCAGCAGTTTTTAGGTTTTATGAATCAGTCAAAGGATAAATCTTTAGAAGATAAAATCGGGAAAAAGGTTATTTCAAATACTCTTTCTGTTAAAGTTAATGCACAAATGAGTAAAATGAACGATATAAATCTTATCGGTTCTTACAAAGTTGATGCGGAAGGCGTGGTTCCGAATGAAGAGCTTGTATTGATTGACAAAGGAATTTTGAAGACATTTCTCAACGGACGCACTCCTTCTCTGAATGTAAAACAATCCAACGGGCATTGTGGATATAGGTTATTGGATAATGCCTTATTTACAGGCGTGGGACCGTCGGTCATTATAGTAACTTCTTCCGAAACCGAAAGCAGGGATGGATTGAAAAAAAAGCTTATTGAAAAAGCTAAAGAAAATGGACTGAAATACACATACATCATTAAAAAAGTAAAATGCTCCAATACCGGTGCGAGTGAGGGATTCGACCTGTCTTCCATCATGTCCTTTGCCGGAAATATGCAAAAGAAAGGCGGCTTATCTAAACCCATCTGCATAAACAGAATTAACACTGAAACCGGTGTAGAAGAGCTTGTACGGGGAGCAAGTATAGATGGATTAACAATAAATTCTCTCAAAAAAGTTATAGGAGCATCAAATAATAATTATATATATAATACTTTGCATACGGAAAGCTCTGGCGGTTTCGGTGGTATATTCTCATTCGCAATGGATATAGCAGGTGAAGCAACTTCCGGTCTGAACGGTAAGCCCGCTTCAATTATCTTACCGGATGCCCTGTTAATAGACGAAGTAGATATTCAAAAAGAGACAAGAGCAGTAACATCGAGAAAGCCTATAGTTGAGAACCCGGTTGGGAAATAGTAAAATAAATATGAAGTCGGAAGAAAGCTCCTGACTTTAGGTTTAAAGGTAGTCGGGAGGCAACTCCTGGCTATTAAGATAAATTATTTTTTCTTACTTCATTTTATTTTAGTAAATTAAAATAAAAAAGCAATGAAAATAATATATAAAATATTGCTTTTATTACTATTCTGTTATTCTTCTATATCAGCTCAGACA